>JAITBM010000029.1 GCA_031283565.1 Rickettsiales bacterium | reverse complement strand
TGATACAAAAGCTCATAGGTCGCCTGTTCAACCACCGGGCGGATCTCGCTGGACACCAGCTTGTCCTTCGTCTGGCTGCCGAACTTCGGGTCCGGGATTTTTACCGAGACTATGCTGGTGAGGCCTTCGCGGAAATCATCGCCGGTGAACTGCATGTCTTTTTTTGCGTTTTTTTCTGCTATGTATTTGTTGAGAGCCCTGGTCAAACCGGCGCGAAAGCCCGCAAGATGAGTGCCGCCGTCCTTGTTCGGAATATTGTTCGTAAAACACAGCGACGTCTCGCTGTATGCCGAGGTCCAGTTCAAGACCACTTCCGTATAAGTGTCGTCAAGCTGCCGCATCATCTGGATCGGCTCCGGCGTCAATCTCTCCTTGGCCCTGTCCAGATAGGCCGCAAAACCTTTCAGCCCGTCCGTTGAATGAAATTCGCATTTTTTTGCCTCGGCCCCGCGAAGATCTTCAAACACAATTTTAACATTGGCGTTCAGATAGGACTGCTCGCGCAGCCAAGTTTCAAGAGTATCAAATTCAAAATCTGTAAATGTAAAAGTTGTCGGACTCGGCAAAAATGTTACTTCGGTGCCATGCCGGTCGCCTATGGCATCGGACATGACTTTCAGCCCGCTGGCAGGCGCCCCGTCCGCGAAAGTCATCATAACTTCCTGGCCGTCCCGCCAGATTCTGAGCTCAAGCCAGCTTGAAAGGGCATTCACGACGGAAACGCCGACGCCATGCAAACCGCCCGAAACTTTGTACGCGCCGCCCCCCTCGTTGTCAAATTTTCCGCCGGCATGCAGCTCGCACATTATGAGCTCGGCCGCACTGCGCCCTGTCTCGTGATTGGTATCGAACGGAATTCCGCGCCCGTTGTCCCTTACGGTCGCGCTGCCGTCCGGGTTCAGGGACACGTAAACCGTATCGGCATAGCCGGCCATGGCCTCGTCTATAGAATTGTTCACCACCTCGTAAATCATGTGATGAAGCCCGTCCCTGTTCCCGACATCCCCGATATACATTCCCGGCCTTTTCTTGACCGCCTCAAGCCCCTTCAAAACCTTTATCGAATCCCCGGTGTACGCATTTTCAACTGCCATTTTATTCCTTTTATTTCATGCCAGGAATATAGCAATTCGAACGCCTCTTGGCAAGGAAAAAGCGGCATTTTCTTCCTATATTTTTCCCGCAAATATTTTGCTTTTTTTTCATAATTTTGGTATAATTATCAAACAGGAAAAGACCATGAAATTCAAACTTTTATATTTCGGAGAAATATTGACGAATCCAAAAAAGCGATCGCAGCATATAGCCGATATCCGCATGCAGTTCCACCCGCAGCTGAAAAAGCTGATCCAGCATTCGCCATGGGACAATCTTCAAAGGCACTTGTTGCCGAATCCCACAAAATCTCCGGCCGCCAGCAAGCATGTCGGCAGCATTGATTGGAACCCGATAATAACCCCGGCACTGAAGCTTCTTGCCGAGCTGGACATACAATTCCTGCATCCCGAAGTAGTCGGACTCGCGCGCAGCGATATAGACAACCGTGTCAAGACGTTGATCGACGGGCTGCGCGCGCCGCAGAATTCGCACGAAGTCGGAGAAAATACGCCGAAAGACATCGGGCCGATATATACTCTGCTGGATGACGACCATTTGATCACGCGGCTGTCCGTGAATACATCGCATCTTCTGTCTTCAGACTTGTTCGCCGGCGGAAACGCGTCGCAGGACACGGTCTTCGTAATGCTTGACGTGAATGTCCGGGTGGCGGAGGGCAATCTTCAAAACCTGCCCTTCATGGTCTGAAATGATTGGCGCGGCAGAATTCTTTTCCCTTGAAAAAAAGCTGATCGAATCGGGCATGGACGCAGACCTTGATTCGTTCGCAGTCATAAAAGAGCGGCTCGCCGTCAAACAGCCACTGACAGACGACGAATTCGCGCGAAACGCAATCTATGTAGTTCTTGCAGGCGGATTTTCGCAAAAAACAGCAAAACGCATACACACAGAGATAATGGGCGAGCTGGCCGGAGGACGCGACGGCTTCGATCACTTGTTTTCAATTTTCCACAACAAGAACAAAATCAATGCGGCGATCAAGTTATGGCGCTCTCGAAATAAATTGCGCGATGACTATTACAAACTGCCGGACGATCTGAGCGTCAAGCTGGGATTCCTGTCTAAACTGCCGCATATAGGAAAAATCACTGCAAACCACCTTGCCCGCAATCTCGGCGAAGACATAGTGAAATACGACATCTGGATTCAAAGGCTTGCAACCCGCGGAACGCAGCTAGAACGCTTGGTCGACAACGGCAGCCTTAATCCGGAAGTCAAGTCGCTTTGCGACGATATGTTCGCGGAACTGACCGCATCTACCGGATTGCCGCGCGGCTATATTGATGTCGTGCTTTGGAAGTCATGCCAAGAAGGTCTGATCCAGCTATGAATGATTGCGGCCCCGCCTATTTTGCAAATCGTGATCTATGGCTGCATAAATGCTTGCACGGCCGCTTGACAATTGCGAAGATAGTGCTATAATGCTCTCATTATGAAAAAAGTTATTATTTTTGCAACTGTTTTAACGGCGCTGGCTGCACGGGCATCATTGGCTGACGCTTGCGGCGAGACCGAACGTGCATTGTCGTATCACGTCCAGACAATGGGGCGCATAACCACCATTGAAAAGCATGCAAAGGCCGCGCGCATTTATTCGGAAATGGCCAATAAAGGCTGCAGGACCAACAAGCAAAAATACAAACAGCAGGCGCAGGCGCAAATTAAAGCGGCGCGCGGACTGGTGGAAATCGCAGACTTCAAAGACAAGAATCGCCGCCTTTATTACGAGGACATTATCAACAAGGCCGCGATAAAAACTTTTTAAGCGCGGTTTTTCTTTGACCGAGCAGCTGCCCACGCCATTGTTATCGCTGTATGAAAATGAAAAATTCGTAATTGTACCGAATTCCTTTGTTTCAGACGGACAGGCGTCTTTGACGGTGCCGATCTTTTTGTATCCTGCCGGACAGGCCTCGCCTGCATCAGCAACGATATAATCCGATGTGCTGCATTCGGCAAATGCAGCGCAGGGCATGGCAAAAAATGATATCCAAATCTTTTTCATGCTGCCCCGCAAACTTTTGGACAACTTTCCGGGCACATGCTATTTCCATTATAAGCTTCGAAATCCTTCCCGGAATAAAACTTTATGTTTCCAATACCGCACCAGCAAGAACCGCCGCTACTGCTGCCGCACACACTTAAACTGCTCGGACAACATATGGCGGATACTGTTGCGCACACTTTGGCGGTTGCAGCCCATGCGTTTGCTGACACGGCAGCGCCTATCGCCGTCATCATTAATTTTTTCATAATTTTTCCCCTTTCTTGTTTTGCCGGCACGATTCAACGCGGAATAGTTCTATCTGCATAATCGTGCCGGAGCAGCCATCAGGAATCTGGCAGTCAGGGAGTTAGTAAAATCATTGAACAGAAATGACCCCGTCGGCCTTAGCCTGACGAAGCCCAGGCTCCGATCGGCTGTTATCCGACCGACGGCTCCCCGACCATTGCGGAGTACTAAAAAAGGCGTCATGCACCCGCTTTCTTGTCTTATGCTGAATACAATGCGCAAGCTATGTGCCTGCATTGATGTTCGCGAGAATTTTGCCAAGATCTTTGAAAACCGTTTTCCGGCGCTCTCCGTTTCGGGGCCAGTTTGCAAGTAAAAACTACATTAAAAGCGG
>JAITBM010000092.1 GCA_031283565.1 Rickettsiales bacterium | reverse complement strand
CCACACATGATCCAACACCCCTTGTTCCCTCTTCATTGTGCCAAATCCAATGCATTCAGACAACGCAAAATCCTCGCTCATCTAATAATTTTTATGAATATCTTTTGTCAATGCTTTTATTTCCAATTGCTGACATATAAAGGTTTTCGAGCACATTTTTTTGAAAAGCAACAATATTGTTTTATCATATACTTAGAAAAGACTAGATTCTCGTCCATTATAAGGCAAAAAAATTTGGCTGTTTTATCACGCTTAGCTGTCAAAAAACTGTCAACGAATTTCACGACATGCACAGGGATGACGAATCAATTTACGATTCGTTCAATGGATGCCGCGCGAACAAACAGAACTTTTAGCAGTTCAGGCGCCATTATTGCTGGAACCGAATACAGCCTTTCAGAAATCCCATTTTTCCCGTCTTGCCGAACAGCCACATCAGATCGCCGGCTTCTTCGGTTATCGCACCGGATGCCATTTCTTTCGCTTTCTCCACCGCGAACTTGAATAGATCTCTGTGGGCGCGGCAATCCACGAATCGGTAGTTCAGCCAGCCGGACTGGCGGGATCCGAGGATCTCGCCAGTTCCGCGCATCATCAAATCCTGCTCTGCTATCAAAAATCCGTCGTTTGATTCGCACAAAACCGACAGCCGCCTGTCTCCGTTTTCCGACAAGCCGTAACCATGCAAAAGAATGCAATAGGACTGCCTTTTCCCGCGCCCCACGCGCCCGCGCAGCTGATGAAGCGCGGACAGGCCGAATCGCTCGGCATTCTCTATAACCATGAATGCGGCGTCCGGCACATCTATCCCTACTTCTATGACGCTCGTCGCAACCAGGATTTCCAAGGGACCGGACGCAAACGCCTCCATTGCTTCATCTCTTTTCGCCTTGTCCATCTTGCCGTGGACGAGCCCGACTTTGAAGTGGCGCGACAACTCGGCCGCGCGGGCCTCGACATTCATCATGTCGGACGCCTCCGATTCCTCTACCAACGGGCAGACCCAGAAGGCTTTTGCCGGCATCTGCGTCTTTATCCTTTCTATCAACGCTCCCGTTCTGCTTATCGGCAGCTTGGCGGTTATTATCGGCAGTCGCCCCGCAGGCTTCTCATTTATAACCGAAATGTCCATGTCGCCATAGATCGTCATAGACAAAGTACGTGGGATCGGCGTTGCGGATAGGGCCAGAATGTCAACGAATTTTCCCTTTGCCGCCATGAGAGACCTCTGCTCCACTCCGAAACGGTGCTGCTCGTCTATTACTGCAAGCCCGAGATTCTTATATTCAACATCCTTGAAAAACAATGCATGCGTGCCGACTGCTATATTCGTGCGACCGCTTGCCAGGGACACTAGCTTGGCATGACGAATCGCCCCCTTGTCCCGCCCGGTAAGAAGCTCGCACACCAAGCCGAGCTTTTGACACATCGGATTTATATTGGCGAAATGCTGCTGCGCGAGAGCGTCGGTCGGAGATAGCAAAACGCTCTGATGCCCAAAATCCAAGGACCGCATCATGGCCATCAGCGCAACCGCCGTCTTGCCGCTGCCGACGTCCCCCTGCACCAAGCGCATCATTGGCTTGTCGGCTTCCATGTCCGCGCTTATCTCGACCAGCGCCCGCACTTGGGCCCCCGTAAGTGCAAAAGGCAGCGCGGCGCTCATTTTTTCATACAAGTCTGAAATTTTTTTCCGGACCGTGCGGCGTTCTTTGGCATTTTCCCTTTCATGGCGCGATATCGCCATCGCAAGCTGATCCGCAAACAATTCTCCATAGGCCAGGCGCTGGATGTTTTCATTTTCTGGCAAAAGGTCGTCGCTACTTTGCGGATAATGTGCTTTTTTTAACAGTCCTATAAACGGCATTGCACTCTCTTCCATCTGAAGGCTTGAAAAGATCTGATCCCGGACATTCGCCATTATGCGCTGGGTAAGTCCGGCTCCCATCGGATAAATCGCCTGGAACGACGGGATATTATCCGCCTTGTCCAGCGGCTCTACGAAGTCCGGATGGCTTATCACGAATTTCCCGCCCGATTCCTCCAATTTGCCGGACACCATGCGCATTTCTCCGATCGGAAGCTTTTCCAGCCAGTAATCTATGAATGAATTGCCGAAAAACTGAATGACCACCTCGCCCCCCAATTTGTCGAATCCGAAGACTTTTGTCGGCGCAGGGCGCCGCCCAAACTTTGCTAATCCACTCCTTCTTACCGTTCTTATTTCAAGCGGAATCGTGATTATTTCGCCGACCGCCGCATCAATAACCGATTCGACAGGCGGGCGCGATTTCACAGCCCGGGGAATATGAAGAAGAAAATCCGCAATCCTGCGTCCACCGAGCAGCTCGTCGAACCGCGCTGCCAAAACCGGTCCCACGCCTTTGACAAATTGCAAATCCGTTGATAAAAATTCATACAAATCTCTCTTCATTTTCCTAGACACAATTGGCTGAACACACTAGCGTAAATTTCATCTGATCCTATTATTCCAAGGATCAGACCGATTTCATAAGCTGCCCGTCCGATATGCTCGGCCTCCGTGTCGGCGTTTTTTCCGTTCGATTTTTCCAGATGAGACATCGCTGCCTCAATGTGCCCGCGGGTCCGCGCACTTACTGAAACATCCCCATCCGAATTTTCCAGATCCTCGTGGATTTTTTTTTCGATCGCAGCAAGCAGCTCGCCCAATCCCTCTCCGGTTTCAGCAGATACATAAATCGCGCCGCTTTGCCTTTTTTTTTCAACAAGCAGGTCGGTCTTGCTCACGACCGCTATTTCATATGGAACAACGTGAATTTCCGCATCAGACAGTCGCAGCACCAAATCCGCCGATTCAATATAATCGCGAGCTTTTTCGATTCCCATGCGCTCTACCTCATCATCCGATTCGCGCAGGCCGGCTGTGTCGATTAGCCGCACCAGATATCCGCCTATATCAAGCTCGGCGGTTATCGCGTCCCGCGTAGTCCCCTCTACCGGAGACACCAGAGCCCGCGATTCGCCTATAAGCGCGTTGAACAGGGACGATTTTCCAGAATTTACGGGACCGGCCAGCACTACGTCGTATCCAGCCTCGATCCTGTGCGTTTTTGACGCGAGAGCGGCACGCAAGCCAGCAATCAAAGATTCGCGCCGCGCCGCAATTTGTTCGTTCACATTCTGCGGCAACTCGTCGGCGGAATAATCCATGCGGGCCGCTGCCAAGGCCGATAAAGACACCAGATCGTCCCGCCATTTCTGATAGGCGGCCGAATCACCACCGGACATTGCCATCAGCGCACGGACCCTTTGGCGCTCGGTCTGCGCGCTTATCAAAGCCCCCATGCCTTCGACTTCGGTCAGGTCCATTTTGCCGTTTTCAAAAGCCCGGCGGGCAAACTCGCCTCGCTCTGCCATGCGGAATCCGAAGCTCTGTAGCTTGGCAAAAACCGCCTTTATCACAGCAAGGCCTCCGTGGCAGTGAAGCTCGACCACATTCTCGCCGGTAAAGCTGCTCGGTGCGGGAAACCATATTTCTATAAGCCTGTCCATTCCGAACCAATCTACGAGGCA
>JAITBM010000055.1 GCA_031283565.1 Rickettsiales bacterium | reverse complement strand
TGTCGTCGGACACGACTGTCGCGCCGGTGAGGACCGCTATGTCTTTCAGCATTTCCTTGCGGCGGTCTCCAAAGCCCGGGGCCTTGACCGCGCAGATTTTGAGGCCTCCGCGCAGGCGGTTCAGTATCAGCGTCGCGAGCGCCTCGCTCTCCACATCGTCGGCGATGATCAGCAGCGGGCGCCCCGATTGCGCGACCGGCTCCAGGATCGGGAGCAGCGCCTGCAGGTTCGAGAGTTTTTTCTCGGACACCAGCACTTGCGCGTTGTCCAGCTCCGCCAGCATTTTCTCGCTGTTGGTTACAAAGTACGGCGACATGAAGCCGTGGTCGAACTGCATTCCCTGGGCGATTTCGATTTCGGTGTCGAGCCCCTTGGATTCGCCGACGGTTATGACGCCCTCGCGCCCGACTTTCTTCATGGCGTCCGCTATCTGTTCGCCGAGCTCGGCGTCGCCGTTGGCGGAAATTGCCGCCACTTGGGCGATGGAGTCCTTGACCGGCGTCGCGTGGGAGTCGATGTCGGCGGTGACCGCGGCGGCGGCGATGTCTATTCCGCGCTTGATGTCCATGGGGTTGAGCCCCGCGGCGGCCAGCTTGTACCCCTCGTTGAATATCGACTGGGCCAGGACTGTCGCGGTGGTGGTGCCGTCCCCGGCGAGATCCCCTGCTTTTTTAGCCACGCCCTGAAGCAGCTTCGCCCCGATGTTTTCCTCGGGATCTTGCAGCGAGATTTCTTTCGCGACGCTGACCCCGTCTTTGGTCGCCACCGGCGAGCCATAGGACTTTTCAATCACGACGGTGCGGCCAAGCGGCCCCATGGTGATTTTCACCGCGTCGGCCAGCTTGTTGACCCCGGCCCGCATTTTTTCAGTAGTGAAAGTGATGTTTTTAGCCATTTTTTTCTCCTTTGATTTATTTGGCGGCGATTCCGAGAATATCGGATTCTTTTATTAGAATGTAATCGCGTCCGTCAAGCTTCACCTCGTTGGCGCTGGACGCCCACTTGCCGAACAGGACGATGTCGCCCGCTTTGACGGTCATGGGCTCGTCTTTAAGGCCCGGCCCTGCGGCTATGACCTTGCCGCTGGACGGCTTTTCCTTGGCGGCGTCCGGAATGATTATCCCCCCCGCGGTCTTGTTCTGCTCTTCGATTCGCTCCAAGAGCACATAGTTGTTTAATGGTTTAAGCATATTGCATCTCCTTTTTTTATCTGCTTGGCTATAATATAGTCCTAAAAATTATAATTTCAAGTCCTTGACCCTAGGTCAATATTCCGATACTATTCTCGGGCGCAATCAATGGAAAAAAATCATGTACGACGTTGATAATATTTTTGCAAGGATAATAAGGGGCGAGGTTGAATGCGACAAAGTGGCCGAATCGGCCCACGCCATGGCGTTCAGGGACCTGCATCCGGTTGCGCAGACGCATATTCTGGTAATTCCAAAGGGGCCGTACCGGAATATACTGGACTTTGCGGCGAACGCCCCGGCAGGCGAGCAGGCTGATTTTTGGCGGCTTGTCGCGCAAGTGGCCGCGGGGCAGGGCGTGGCGGACAATTTCAAGACCGCAACCCACACCGGCGCCAAAGCGGGGCAAACTGTATTTCATTTCCATCTGCATATCATTGCGGACTAGCCCCGCGATAGCGCGGCGAATCACAATACGTCCACTCCGCTGAAAATTCCCTGGATTATCGTGGTCCAGACGGCGGATGCGCCGGCTGATCCGGTGGCGGTGAGCGTAAGCGTCCAGTCCGTGTTCAGTGTTCCCATCTGCAAGCTATATTTCGCGTTGCCCTGCGTTTCGACGCCGTTATCTACCCACCGCTGGGCCGCGGAAGTGCCGGTGTTCAGCTTGCCCGAACCGTTGATGCTTGTTATCGCCATGCAGTTATGAATGACGAATGTTCGCGTGAAAGCCCCGGGGCCGCGATATTCGTTCGAAAATACCTTGGCGTTTCCCGACGGCAGCTTGTTGTAAATGTCGGCTATATTGTTTGCGGCCCGCTGTATTTTGACTGTTATGGGTTCTGCGGCGCCGGGGTCTTGCGCGGAAGAGGCGGCGGGCGCGGTTGTTGTTATGCTTGATGGGGCGAAGTCGCCGATGGGTTTTGTTCCAGGCTGCCCGCCGGCAACGCTTGGCGCGGTGAGCAGATTGACGGCCCCTGTGGCGGTGATTTTATCCTGCTTGCCGCCTATGGCGCTTTCAGCGCTGGTTTTGAAAGAATCGAAAACCGTGTTTTTGACCCTTGCCGCAAGCCCGGAATCTACATATTTTTTGGTGGCAATAACCGGCGTATCCCCCTCTGCCGGCACGGTGTGCGACGCGACGATAAGCAAACACAACAATGAAAATCTATGCATAAAAGGCCCCCTCTTTACCAGCTCTATTGTGCCAAACTGGCCTTTTAGAAAGCAATGCAAAATCTAGCCTTATATACAATTCATACATCGATTTATTTGTCAATAAAGTACAGGCGTCATATCGCTGGCGGGCCAAATGTTTAGAATTTCATTGATACTGTTTGCGGCGAAAAGTGTCGGCGAAATTCATGACGCGCACGATCGCCGGCGTCTTATTGCGCATCCACTCCGCTGAAAATTCCCTGGATTATCATGGCCCGCCCATCACGCATATTTGATAAATAACTTGATTTCTGTGACAGTGACCGCCGTTGTTTGCGCGTTGTTTATAATGTAATTCAATTGCCTGCCCACTAAATTAAACCGGCCGAAATAATTAAACGGAGGTTGTAAGCTTGATGCGTTGAAAATCGCGGGCAGTCTTGTCGTTCCCCAATTGGACATTAAAACAGATCCGTCCATGGACAATATATAGTCGGCCTGAACCTCGGTGTAAAACTCGTATCTTTGCCCTACCGCTATCTCAAAATTGCCAATCTTTTCCACGTATATTATGTATACAGGCCGACCATTTACGTATTCGCCCGTTTTGACGGGTACGCCGGGGATCATGTTGTCGTCGGGCGTTTTAGTGTAAATATCTTTGATATTATTTATAATGCGCTGGATTTTGTCGGTTATTGTTTCGGTTGAACCCGGATCTTGATTTGCGGATGCGACCGGCGCGGTAGTGGTTATGCTTGATGGGGCAAAGTCGCCGATGGGTTTTGTCCCGGGCTGTCCGCCGGCGACGCTTGGCGCGGTGAGCAGATTGACGGCCCCTGTGGCGGTGATTTTATCCTGCTTTCCGCCGATGGCGCTTTCAGCGCTGGTTTTGAAAGAATCGAAAACCGTGTTTTTAATCCTTGTCGCAAGCCCGGAATCTACATATTTTTTTGTTGCTATTACCGGCGGGTCATCCGCTGCTGCCGGCACGGCAAACGAAACGGCGGCAGATAAAAATAATAATGAAAGTCCGCGCATGAAGCAATCCTCTCTTTATTTGTTATTATGCCAAATCCGCTTTTTATAAAGCAATGCGAAATCCAGCCTAACATAGACTTTGTGCCATGATTTTTTTGTCCATTTTTTCCACTAGTTAGCCATTGGTAAAAAAGAAGCCGGCCCGCGCGACAAAAACTCGATATTATTGTGCGCCGCTTCGCTCGCGTCATTGGTTTTGATTCCGCGGGCGCCTTTACCACATAGATTGGCGAATAGTAAGCACGCTACGATATCTGAGATTTGTAAAAAATGATTGACAAACATAATATTGTGTACTATGCTAGTCCTCAAAGAATAAGATCATGGAAAAGAAAAAGGTTCTTGAAAGCGCGGCGGCCAAAGTCGGGCAAAGGCGCCGCCGGTCTTGGATATCCCGCCGTGCGCGGGCCGTGGTTGATATGATAAGGGGCTGGGACCGGCTGGTGTGCTTTAACATAGCCCTGCTGTTTCTTTTATCGGCCATGCTTGGCGTCATGCTGTGGAATGTGAAAAAAAACGGCTCGCCTTGCGCCCGGATCAGAATCGCCGGCCCCGAATCGCCTGCGGCGCGGGGGGCTCGCAAGCCGCCGCGTGAAAGCGGGGCTGGCGCCGCCCCAGCATCGTCCCGCCTGGTCCGCCAGGCAGATGAGGAAATCATCTACCTGCCATTGCGCCAGCAGCCAAATTCGGCAAAAAAGCAAATTCGGCGCGTTGCTGCGGCAAAACCTGTAAAGCGGCAGAAATTCGGCTCGGACGTGGTGATGGACGGATCGGATTCGAACGTGAATCTGCACGGCCTGGCCGACATACGGGGCAATTTGTATTTGCAGAACATGCGGGCGTATCGCCTGCCGTGCGGAATCCGCATAAGCGGCAGCCTGTATTTGAGAAATGTCGGCCTGCTTAAATTCTGCGATTCGGAATTCGGGAGCTTCAAGATTGGCGGCAACATATACGTGTCGTCG
>JAITBM010000043.1 GCA_031283565.1 Rickettsiales bacterium | reverse complement strand
CGTCGATCCCGAATTTCGCCATTTCGGCGATGTGCCCCGTGCGTCCCGGCCATATCGGATCATATATCGCGGACGGGCTTTTCGCCATGGACAAAACAGGCGTCCATATCTGCTGCATGTCCGTCTCCTTGCCTGGAATTGGGGACATGACGTAATTGCGGCCCTCGAAACCCGGCAGGGCTCGAAAATCAAAGCGCATTTCATCCGCGGATATCTCGACGCAGCCTTTTTTAGCTATCTCCATGACGGAATTCAGCCAGGGGCGGCACGATTCAGCGTTAGTTCCGCCCAGCGTTATCCGGGATCTGAGCGCCATGGCAAGCAGCGCGTAAAATCCGGTTTCTATCCGGTCCGGCATGATGGAAAATTCGCCTCCGCCAAGCAGGCCGCCGCCGAATCCGGAATTCATGATCGCAAGCGATCCTCTGCCACGGAAATTTGCCCCCATCCTGTTCAGCATGGCCAGAAGATGCGGGACTTCCGGTTCTAGCGACGCATTGTAAAACACTTTCGGGCCGCGCCCCAGAGCTGTCGCCAGCATCCAGTGGAATGTCGCCCCGTGCGAAAAAATAGGCGTGTGAAATACGGGCCCGCCGGGCGCGGCCGCGCCGGACGGCAGCACGAATTCCAGAGAATCGGCCGTCTCGGCAAGCCGCGCCCCGAGCGCGTTCTGCAAAAGCCGGATGTGGAAATCTATCGCCCGCGCGCCTCCGAACGAGCAGCCGCCGGGGATCCTGATTTTAAGCGAGCCCCATTCCCCGGTCCGCGCGAAGCGCGACAGCAGAGCCCCCCACACGTAATAGCTGGCGCGGAATTTCAGCGCCTCGTCCGGCAGAATGTTCGAGGTTATGCGCTTTGCATGGATCCGCATCCGCTTTTCATGCGGCGCGTATTCGACATCGGCGCCGACGCCGCGCAAGACCGCCGCCAGGTCCAAAACATCTGTTATGAACGGCACATTGCATAGAGTCACAGGCCCGTCCGTCAACACCGCCGCGCACATCGCGCCCAAGACTTCATTCTTGGCCCCGGATATGCCGACCCGCGCCCCGGGGGCCAGAGGCCGTCCGCCCGTTATGTCTATGAAATCCGGAATTTCAATATTGTCTGTCTGCATTTTTGCACGCGCCTTGATTTGAAAATATTTTCCATCCGCGCCTTTCCCGCCCGCAGCGCCCGAAACTTTTGCAAATGATAAGCCCCGGCGCCCGCAATGTCAAATCTTTAATGCTTGCATTCGGCGGGCAAAGCCTTATAATAAATCAGATTGGGGCGTCGTCTAACGGCAGGACAAGAGATTTTGGTTCTCTTTATCGCGGTTCGAATCCGTGCGCCCCAACCAGTCTTGGCGCCGGGCCAGTTCGCGCAGTGCGGCGAACGGCGCATGCAGCAGAAATTCAAGGTTTTTGTCCAGCAATGCAAGAGTTCTAATTACAGAATTTAAAAATTTGCGCCCGGATTCGGTTTTAGAACCAAGTTCGCAGGATTCCCGCATTTCCGCCAATTTTCTCTGGGCCGATACAGAGGCATGCGGCAGCAGGTGGAGCGCGATATTATTCAAGGAACAGCAATAGAATAGCGCAGGGCCTCCGCTATCCAGCAGTGGCGCTGCGCCATCCGGCACGCATTATGACATGATTATTCGGATAAGTCAACCGGATTTAGGTTTTTTGTTATCACTAGAACGCGCTTGACTTTCGATTTACGGAGTTTAATTTCTCGTCGGATTGCAGATAAAGCCAGTATCTGCACCTTCGTTCAGCGCATGCAAATAAGGTTGATTATGCGAAATCTTGCCTAACCTAAACATCAGCGCTGCATGGCGTTCATCCGCGCCAGGCGCTCGCCGCGTTTAGCCTGCAACAATTCTATTTTTTTTCCAGCATGTAATCCGCTGTGCCGATCGGCGCGCGCCGGGATTTTTCCGCTGGAACCGCGCGTATCGGCGCGGCCGCCCAAGAGGCGTCAAGGCGCTTTTAATGGCAAAAGAAGTAGTCCGGGCGGATGCCGTTTTAATAAAGATTTGACATGGAAAAAATAATCGTGTAGAATCTTTGGGAACTTTACCTGCCGTCGGACAAAGGTGCCGCTGGCTTAGACCAAAGGAAAGCAAATGGCATTCTATGAATCCGTGCTGGTGTTTCGCGGAGATCTGACAGAGGCTCAGGTCCGGGAAAAGGCCGCAAAATACGCCGATGCGATAAAAGAGCTCGGCGGATCAGTCAAGTCGACGGAATTTTGGGGAATCAAGGGATTGGCGTACATAATCCGCAAGAATAGGCGCGCGCATTACGTCATGATGAACGTAGAGCTTGACGGCGCGAAAATAGCCGAGTACGAGCGGCGGCTGCGCATAGACGAAGACGCCCTGCGGTATATGAATGTCCGCGTTCCGGCTCTGGCGAAAAGCCCGTCCATAATGATGAAGAAAAGCGAGGAGGAATAATCATGGCTGTACGCGCCGCGATTTATCGCAAAAAAACAAACCCGCTGAAAGGCAAAGATATAGACTACAAGGATGTGAAGACGTTGATGCGCTATGTGTCCGAGCGCGGCAAGATAGCGCCATCGCGGATTTCAGGCGTGTCGCACAAGGATCAAAGGAGGCTCGCGCAGGCTGTAAAGCGCGCGCGCCATCTAGGGCTTGTGCCGTTCGTGCGGAACAATCTGGGATAATCCCTAACTTTTGGAAAAAAGGACAGATGAAATGAAAGTGATTCTTACCGAAAAAATAACCGGGCTCGGGCAGATAGGAG
>JAITBM010000028.1 GCA_031283565.1 Rickettsiales bacterium | reverse complement strand
CGTCGCCAAAAGCATCAGTAACGACGATCACAATTGCAAAAATCAGTATTTTGTTCATTGTCATGCCTATTTATAAAGAACATAAACCGGGGCATACATATTTACACGTATCTTCATCTGAATGAGACGAGCCAGTATCCCATGCCGAATAAAGAGGAACCCACCCACTCCCACGATTGCAACAGCAAACATGACCGGTTGTACTGCCAGCAACGGCAGCTGCACAGCTGCCGAGTCGCCCGCCGGGAACGCATCCCCATTCCACGTTTCTTTTGCATATTTGCGCCGCGTTTGCCGCGCCTGCGGCAATGGCGGCCGCTAATATAGCTGCAAGTATTTTCATGTTCGCTCCTTTCGCCCGGCATGGCCGGCGGAATAGCTCTGCCGCCGCCATGCCGGTAAATAGTGAACTTTTGGGAATTTAGCGGCCAGGGAGTTAACAAATCATTTACCAGAATGACCCCGCCGGCCTTAGGAAAACCCTGTTATCCGACCGACGGCTCCCCGACCATGGCGGGGCATTGCTCATCCCCGGCTTTGGGGTTGTCGGCATAAAAAAAGGCGCACCGCGCCCGATTCATGCCCAGAGCGGATACAACGCACGAACTATATATGCGTCGCTGGTAATATTGACTTGTTAAGGTCCTGAACGCGCATCCCTGCGGTTCGCTAGCATTATAACCTAACATCCGACGATATGTCAAATGAAAAAATAAACGCCCTGCCGCCGTTTATTAACTAGCAAAGGTTCATCCCGCGGCCAGACCACAGGATCAAGGCAGTGGCCGGCCTAACAAAATATCAAGGTTTTTTTCTGTTTTGCCACATTGCTCAAAGCGCGTTCCTATAATCATCCAGCGGGCGGATCCGGCATGACGCATTCGGATCAGAAATGCGAATATGGAAAACAGCGCGAAGACAAGCGCGGTGGAATACGCCGCCCACTTTCCAGCGCCATAAAAAACGGCGCCATTGCGGGAACGCAATGACACCGGCGGCCATGCTCGAAACAGACCTAGCCTATCTTTGAGTATTCGCAAAAACCTTCGTTCGTATCGCAGCGCTCTATCGTCCCCTCGCTGATGAAGTAGCCCTGCGCATGCAGGCAGGCCGAACATACTGACGGCGCCTCCCTGCCGATGTGCCAGTTGCCGCAATTCGTGCAGCGCCACATGACTACCTTGTCCTGCTTGAACAATGTTCCCTTTTCCAAGCCGTCGATCAGGGCGCGATAGCGCGATTCGTGATACCGCTCAGCATATCCGATATGCTTCAGCACCTCGGCGATGGAGTCGAACCCCTCGCTTGCGGCGATCTGCGCGAACTTCGGATACATGTCGGTGTTTTCCTCGTGCTCTCCGAACGCCGCTGCCTGCAGATTTTCAAGCGTCGCGCCTATTTTTCCGGCCGGGAAAGCCGCGGAGATCTCCACCGCCCCGCCTTCAAGAAACTTGAACAGGCGCTCCGCATGCTCTTTTTCCTGATTCGCGGTTTCCTCGAATATCTTGCCGATAGCCTGAAACCCATCCTCCTTCGCCTTGGAAGCAAAGAAAGTGTAGCGATTCCGCGCCTGGCTTTCGCCCGCGAAAGCAGTAAGTATATTTTTTTCGGTCTGCGACCCTTTCAATGTAGCCATAGTTGGTTCTCCTTTTGTTGCACGGCCATCCTAGCACAATAAAAACGCATTGCAAATTGCTGCTTTCAAATAAGAATTTGGTCAATTTGCCGCGCAAAAAACATGCGGGCGCGCCGGAATGCTTGCGGCTGCCAGTACTGCGCGCTTATTTCCGAATCCGGCCCAGCCACGCCGACAATTTTCGCGGCAGGCCCCGGGAATGGCCTAAGTTTCAAAACAATCATGCAGAATTACGAGTTTATTCAGTTTATTCGCGCGCCCAAATCAAAGCCGGAGTTTTTTCCCTGCGGCGCTTTCGAGGCCCCGATGCCGGCAGACAGCCGACATCAAGACAACTTTAATCAGACAAAAGAACAAGGCGCAAGCGCAAAGAGTTTATTTTTATGTGATTTCCCCAAAGCATCATCCCGCGGCTTGACCGCGGGATCCGAATTAATAATGCGAGTGGAAAACACGGCCGAGCAGAACTGCCTGCCTGCTTTGCCGCGCGTTTCGCGCGCGTCGTTATGATTCGGATTTTATGGCCAATTCTTTAATCAGGGCGGCGGGAACCGCGCGGCTATCTATCCCTGGCCACCATGTAATCCATCAGATCGATCAGGCCTTGGGCCCGGTCCTTGAACATGGACAGGGCATCTTTGGCCTCGGCCGCAAGGTCGTCCGCCTTTTTCCTGGCCCCGTCAAGCCCCAGCAGCGCGACATATGTCGCCTTGCCCGCCGGACCGTCCTTGCACAGAGTCTTCCCGACTTTTTCCTGATCTCCGCTGGCGTCCAAAATGTCGTCAGTCACCTGAAAGCAGAGCCCCATGGGAGCAGTGAATTTTTTCAGCGCGGCAGCCGCAGTCCCGTCAGCCCCGCCCAGCGCGGCCCCCGACATGGTGCAGGCCAGAAACATTCGCCCGGTTTTCAGACTCTGAATGCGGTCGATTTCCGGCGCGGTCCGGAATTTCCCGGCCTCGGCCTCGCAATCCATCCATTCGCCAAGAATCATCCCGTCCGTGCTTTCAGACAAAATCTGAATCAGCCTCATGCGCGTGGGCGCGTCCGCGATCCTGTCGTCGCGCGACAGCACGCGGTATGCATTGTTCAGCAAATAGTCTCCGCCCAAGATGGCGTTTCTCTCCCCATGCTTCGCCCATGCGGACGGCCGCCCGCGCCGAAGCGCGTCGTTGTCTATGCACGGCATGTCGTCGTGGATCAGCGAGAAATTGTGGACCATCTCGATGCAGGCGCCCGCGCGGACTGCCTGCATGTAAAGGCCGGACCCGAACAGTCCGGCCGATTTGACCGTTATATAGGTGCGCAGGCATTTGCCGGCGTCCAATGCGGCATAGCGCCCCACATCCGCGGGGGCGCCGCTCCATTCCGCGGGCTCAATGCATTCGCCAAGTACGCGGTTCGCGTCGCCCGCTATTTTTTTCAAATCCGTCATGAAATCCATTTCTGACCCCTGTTCTTGATTTTTATTGCAACGCTGCGCTGCAAGTGCTAGCATCATTATAATACGGAAAATAGAATGTTCAAGTTTTGGCGCAAGAAAAAAGATATATGCACGCACATAGCATTCATAATGGACGGGAACCGGCGCTGGGCGCGGAGGCGCGGCATGCCGCCGACCTATGGGCACCGCAGGGGCGCGAACGTCATAGACATGGCGGTGCGGCACCTGTTCGGGCGCGGCGTCTCGACCATCAGCCTGTTCGCCTTTTCCAGCGAGAACTGGAACCGCAGCGGAGACGAGGTCGACTTCCTGATGCAGCTGATAGAAACGGAGCTGCCGCGCCAGGTTGATGCTGCGGCAAAGGAGGGCGCGCGCATAAGATTCATCGGGCGGCGGGACCGCCTTAGCCCCTCGATTGTGAAAATTTTTGAAAAAGCCGAGGCGGACACGGCGGCAAACGCCAAGGGCACGATAGTGTTCGCCATAGACTACGGCGGGCGGGACGAGATTTTGCGCGCGGCGAACGCGGCGGTGTCGCGCGGCGAAACCGTGGACTCAGAAAAGTTCGAATCTTTCATGGACTCAGGGGATTTGCCGCCGATTGACCTGGCGGTGCGCACCAGCGGCGAGCAGCGCATATCGAATTTCATGCTATGGAAGCTGGCCTATGCGGAGTTTTTGTTCATAAAGCGCGACTGGCCTGGAATCAGCAAGCGTATTTTAGACGGGATACTGGCCGATTTCGCAAAGCGCAAGCGGAGGTTCGGAAAATGAGCGACAAATCCGCCATCCCGCAGGACGGCATATCTAGCGATAATAAAGAAATGCGCGGGCGGCGCGCAATGACAACCGAATGGCGGAACAGATCATGAAAAACACAAATAAACGAATATTGTCATCAATCGCGATGCTGGCGGCGTTCGGCGCGGCGGCATGGCTTGGAGCCACGCGGTGGCTGGCGGCGGCGCTGGCGCTAGGAATGTCGGCGGAATTGCTTGCGGCCGTGAAAAAATCGAAAAAGAAAGTTCCTTTTCTTATCGGCGCGGCGGGCGCGGCCTATGGCGCGGCGCTGCTTGCGTCCGCTTACTTTTTAGGGGCAAAGCCCGCGATAATGCTGCTGCTTTTGATGACCATCGCGGCGGCCGATATCGGAGCCTGGTACTTCGGCCGCACATTCGGCGGGGACAAATTATGGCCGCGAATAAGCCCGAACAAGACCTGGACCGGACAGATAGCGGGGATAATATGCGGAACGGCCGCCAGCGTGATGTACTCTCTTTTGGCGGCGGATATCTTCATGTCGGCCCTGATGTGGATAGGCATCGGGGTATCCCTGCTGTCGCAATACGGGGACCTGGCCATGAGCGCGGTAAAGCGCAGGCTTGGGATAAAGGATTTCAGCAATATTCTGCCGGGCCACGGCGGACTGCTGGATAGGTTTGACGGCTGGATTTTTGCTTTGCCGACAGCATGGCTGGCCACACTGTAAGGAGCGGATCATGATTTATTCCATAGCCGGATTTTTGATAGTCCTGGGCCTCGTGATATCCATTCACGAAGCAGGGCATTTTTTTGCAGCGCGATGGGCCGGCGTCAAGGTCAACATATTTTCCATAGGATTCGGCCGGCCGATATTCAAATGGCGGGACAGGCGCGGCACCGAATGGCGGATCGCGTGGCTGCCGCTTGGCGGCTTCGTCTCGATCTACGGGCAGGAAGACATGTTCGAGCGCCGCAAGTTCAAAGAATTGCCGGCCCAGGATAAAATCGGGCACTACCTGTCGGCCCCGGCGTGGAAGCAGGCCGTCATAGTCGGCGCCGGGATCTTCATGAACCTTGCGCTGGCGTTTGCGATCTATGCCGGGCAGGCCATGGGCACGCAGAAATTGCAGATGCCGACCGTCGGGGAAATAGCAGGCGGCGGCAATTGCACAGAGGGGGGGAAATTGTGCAAGGGGGACCGCATAATGCAGGTCGGCGGGAAAAAAGTATCGACATGGGAAGAGATGCTGTGGGAAAAGGAATTGGGCGCGGGCCGCGAAACCGCCCTGATAATCCTGCGCGGCAAAAACATCATGATGCCGAAAATGCCGCCGGGCAAGTGGGGGATCGCTCCGGATCCGGCAAAGATCGAAACCGTCCGCAACGGATTTTTCACCGCGCTCGGCAAGGGCGCCCGCGAACTCCGGAGCCAATCGCAAATGGTGCTTGTCATCCTGCGGCAGATGATATCAGGCGAACGCTCGTCAAAGCAGCTGGGGGGCTTTCTGACCATAGCTGAAATGAGCGGGCGGGCGATATCGGCTGGCTTTGCGGCGCTGCTCGCGGTCATAGCGCTGCTGTCGGTGAACCTTGGGGTGATCAATTTGTTTCCGCTGCCGGTCCTGGACGGCGGCCATCTGCTGATTCTGGCGATAGAGGCGGCAACGCGCAGGAAATTGCAGGGCCGCGCGATGGAATCGGTCATGCGGGCAGGCTGGTGGCTTCTGGCGGCGCTGATGGCGTTCGCACTCTGGAACGACATAGCCAGGATTCTGGAAAAATGACGAGATCCGCGGCTTTTTTGATCGCGCTGCTGCCGGCTCCGCTGTACGGAATCGCGCTCCCGCGATGCGTCCGCGCCACGGCTTCGGCGGCGCGGAGCGACCAAATCCGGCCGGGAACCTTAAGATGCGACGGCAAAACGGCGGAATGCTATTTGCGGCCAAACGACAGGTTTCATAACATAAACTGCTATAAGAAACAGAGCGAGAAATGAAAAAGCTTTCGATAATATTTGCGGCGGCGGCGCTATCCTTGAACGCGCGCGGAGAGATTTACGACTGCACCCATTCGTGCGGGCTGAACGGCAGGCTGCTCGGCTGCCTTGACGACGACCGCGGTTTCGTCATAGAGAAAGTCGACGATGAAACATACCGCCTTAGAAACGGCAAATTGCCGGAATCGCAGGGCATGCTTTACCGCAGGAAGGGCGCCGGCGGCGCTACAACGTACTATATGGGCGAAGAGGACAGGGTCATGTACATAAGCGGCGACACGGCTACAATCTACACGGACTTTGCAACCACGTGCCATTTGCGCAAGCCGCAATCTTAAAGCCGCCATTTCGCGCCCATTATGCCTGCCATTGCGGGGCCATCGGAGAAAAGCGCCGCCCCGCCGCAAAAATTCTGTTGAAAAGGCGCTTATTCTCTGCTAGGATTTGCAAATCATGAACCACATAAAAATACGCGGCGCCCGCGAGCATAATCTTAAAGGCATCGACATTGACATTCCGAAGAACAAGCTTGTCGTCATAACCGGAGTTTCCGGCAGCGGGAAATCGTCGCTCGCGTTCAATACGATCTATGCCGAAGGCCAGAGACGATATGTCGAATCGCTGTCGTCCTATGCGCGCCAATTTTTGAACATGCAGAAAAAGCCGGACGTGGACCTGATAGAGGGCCTGGCGCCCGCCATATCGATAGAGCAGAAAACCACCGGCAACAATCCGCGCAGCACTGTCGGCACTGTCACGGAGATATACGACTACATGCGGCTGCTGTGGGCGCGCATCGGCGTTCCGCATTCGCCGATAACAGGCCTGCCGATCAGATCGCAGACGATACCGGAAATGATCGGCTGGGTGATGAAGCTGCCGCCGAAGACTAAAATTTTCATCATGGCGCCCTTGGTCCAGGGCCGCAGGGGGGAATATAAAAAGGAGATGATGTTTCTGGTGAAGCAGGGCTATTCGCGGGCGATGATAGACGGAGAGCTTAAAGACTTGGAGCCGGTTCCGATTTTGGACAAGAACAAAAAGCACGATATTTTCGTCATAGCGGACCGGCTGGAAGCAGCATCAGGCGAAGAATTCACCACGCGCCTGGCGGCGTCGCTCGAATCTTCGCTGCGCCTCGTGAAGGGGATAGTTTTCGTGCGGCGCCTCGACACCGGCGAGAACATATTGTTTTCAACGGAGCACGCCTGCCCGGTATCGGGCTTCACGATTCCGAAAATAGAGCCGCGTCTTTTCTCGTTCAACGCGCCGCTCGGCGCATGCGCGGAATGCGGCGGCCTCGGCGTCAAGATGAACATGTCGCCGGAACTCATAGTCCCGGACAAGACGCTTTCGATTCGGGGCGGGGCGATAGCCCCCTATTCCCGGAACGGATCCATAACCCAGTACGAAAACGTGATGGAATCGCTGGCAAAGAAGTACAAGTTCAAGCTGTCGGCCCCGTGGGACGGCCTGCCGGATAAAATCAAGAACATAATCCTGCATGGCAGCGATGAAAAAATAGACATGGAATGGAACGGATACAAATATCAAAAAGAGTGGGAGGGCGCCGCGCATAATCTCGAGCGCCGCTGGCGCGAAGCCGACTCGGAACAGATGAAGGACGAGCTGTCGAAATACATTTCGGAAACGCCGTGCCCGGCCTGCCACGGCAAGCGCCTGAATGTGCGCGCGCTATGCGTCAAGGCGGGCGGCTTTGACATAATGGACGCGACGGAGCTGCCGATAGACAAGTCGCTGGAATGGTTCGAAGGCCTGCCCAAGCGCCTTGATAAAAAAGGAAACGAGATAGCAGCCGCCATCTTGCGCGAGATAACGTCGCGCCTGAAGTTTCTGAAAAACGTGGGGCTCGGATACCTGACCCTGTCGCGTTTGGCCGGAACTTTGTCGGGCGGGGAATCGCAAAGAATCCGCCTGGCCTCGCAGATAGGCAGCGGGCTGTCCGGCGTCCTGTACGTTCTGGACGAGCCCTCGATAGGGCTTCACCAGTCCGACAACGACAAGCTGCTGGACTCGCTGAAAGAACTGCGCGACAAGGACAACACCGTCATAGTGGTTGAGCACGACGAGGACGCCATGCGGACGGCGGACTACCTGATAGACATAGGCCGCGGCGCGGGCGCGAACGGCGGAACGCTAATCGCGCACGGCACCGCCGACGAAGTCATAAAAAACCGGGACTCGCTGACAGGGCAGTATCTGAGCGGGGCCAGGAAGATAGAAATTCCGAAAACGAGGCGCCCCGGCAGCGGGGAGAAAATCGTCATCTGCGGCGCGAGGCAGAACAACCTGAAAAACATAGACGTCGAAATTCCGCTCGGCAAATTCGTAGTGTTCACCGGCGTGTCGGGCAGCGGAAAATCGACGCTGCTGCTAAGCACGCTTTACCCCACGGCCATGCGCGCGCTATACAATTCCCGCTATAAAATCGGCGAGCATTTGAAAATAACAGGACTGGAGCATATCGACAAAGTTGTCGACATAGACCAGAGCCCCATAGGGCGCAGCCCGCGCAGCAACCCGGCGACCTATGTCGGGCTGTTCATGGACATACGCGATTTTTTCGCGGACCTGCCGGAAGCGCGCGCGCGCGGCTACGGGCCCGGAAGATTCTCGTTCAATGTGAAGGGCGGCCGGTGCGAGGCCTGCCAGGGCGACGGGGTCATAAAGATAGAAATGAACTTCATGCCGGACGTATATGTCGAATGCGAGCAGTGCCGCGGCAGGCGCTATAACGAAGAAACTCTGAAAGTGGCATACAAGGGAAAATCCATCGCCGACATTCTGGACATGACCGTCGGAGAGGCCCACAGGTTTTTCATAAACACGCCCAAGATAAAAAACAAGCTGGAGCTGCTCCGGCGCGTGGGGCTGGACTACATAAAGCTCGGGCAGTCGTCGCTGGAACTGTCCGGCGGCGAGGCGCAGAGGGTAAAACTGTCGAAAGAGCTGGCGGCGAGGAGCACGGGAAAAACGCTCTACATTTTGGACGAACCGACAACGGGGCTTCACTTCGAAGATATAAAAATGCTCCTGTCGGTATTGCAATCTCTGGTCGATTCCGGAAATTCGGTGGTTATAATCGAGCATAATCTGGACGTGATAAAAAGCGCCGACTGGATCATAGACCTTGGCCCCGGCGGCGGCGAAAACGGCGGCCGCGTCGTGGCGGCCGGCACGCCGGAAGACATCGCCAAATCCGACGAATCGCTAACCGGCAAATACCTCGCAAAAATCCTTGCACGATGACCCGCCAGCGCCATAGAATAAATGACGGGCCGCGTGATTGAGGCCCGGCTTGCTCAATTGGCGGCGGATGGGATCCGCGTCACGTCATACCTGTCGGCCTTGCATGAAGCAAAACTGCTTTCGAAAACAGGACATAGGTATATTATTTCATTAGTATTGGGATTTTTATTGATCGTAATTTGCTGTACTGAATTGTTTGCGTCAGAAATTCTCCACCCGATCATCGTATGTCCGCTTTTATAGCAGTTGGGGGTCTCCTTATAAGTTTCCGACACTTGGAAAGTCGGCTCATAAATTTTCTTTTCGATCGGCAAGATTCCGATAACGCCCTCTATTGAACTGTCTTTGCCGCCGCAATGCTCACTATTTCCGCATTGGTAAGAAACGATCCATTCTTCTAACTCGCACATGCTGTTAGGCCCCCCCGAATTAGCGGCATTATCATCGCTTCCTGTTATCCTTTGCGTGTTGGAACTGTTGCAATCGCACAGGCTGTTGTTGGCGGTTGTACTGCTTGGGCTGGCATTTGACCCGCACTTCGGATAGTATATTGCATTGCTGCCGGTTCCGCCATTGCAAACGTACTGACTTGTATCGCATTGATAACATACTTTGTCCGCGTACCAATAGTATCCACCGGCGCATCCGATTATTTCGTTGTCGTTGCACGCATGCCCTGTCGGACAAACCGTGCATCCTTCGGCATAATTCCCACCATTGGTCCAAAAATAACCTGCCGGCAGGGCTGGAGAGGACGTGTTCCCGGCACAAGTACATCCGCTTGGACAGGGCAAACAATTTGAACCGCTTAGATAATAATTTTGGTTGCAGCTGGTGTATTGGATAGCGCAGGTGAAATCCGCTTGAGCGGAACCGCCGGAGAGCACGGCAATTAAACAAACTGTCAAAAATTGACAAATTTTCCTCATTCTTAAAATTACATTATAATAATAAATATTTGTCATGGCAAGGGCTTTTTTTGGCCCCCCTGCCCTACTCCGTCCATTTATGCCGGCCCTTTGCCATTGCGCGGCAAAGAAACCTGCCGCAGTCCGTGTTTTTCAAGAAACATGCTGAAATTATGGATTTATGCCGGCATGTC
>JAITBM010000102.1 GCA_031283565.1 Rickettsiales bacterium | reverse complement strand
CTTCGTCACGAAGCGGGCGCGCGTTCTCGGCGATGCCAAAATGTACTGGACCCAGGTGGAAACCGGAAGCGGCAAAACCTGGAAATACCCGTCTTCCGTCCTTGCTGAAAAGGGGGCGTCGAGCGACTTCTTCTCGCTGACAATCACGCGGGAAAACCAGCAGGCGGACACGGGAACCAGAATGATTCATCTTGCGCCGCACACAACATCAAGCATCGTCAGTTTCGGCGCGGCTCTGGGATCTTCCCGCCAGACTTTCCGCTCGCAGATTGTCTTCGGGGCCGAAAATTGCGCAAGCGCCAGCAAATGCGACAGCAAGATCATTGGCGGGGCCGCGGCGGCCAATACCATGCCGCGGTTCGCCGCATCCGCGCGCGGAGAATATTCGCACGAGGCCCATACGGGGGCCCTGGACGAATCGGCCATGCAGTATCTGGCGCTCGCTGGCATAGATTCCGCAGAGGCGGCGGCTCTTTTGATATCCGGGATCGCGGCGCCGGTTCTGTCGCGCCTGCCGATGGAGTTTTTGGTCGAAAGCAGAAAATTGATCGAATTTGCGATGCGAAATTAAAAGGAATGAAAATGCTGTCAGTACAAAATCTTGCCGCCCTGAAAATTTCAAGCCTTGATCTGGATGTGCCGGACGGCGCCCGCATGCTTTTGCGCGGCGCGAACGGGGCGGGCAAGACCACGCTTGTCCGCGCCATAATGGGGCTCGAGCCCGCGGGCGGCAAAGTCATTTTCGACGGAGCGGACCTGTCCGCCGCGCCCTCATGCGAGAGGGCGCGGCGCGGCCTGTTCGCCGGAATGCAGAACGTGCCCGAAATCGCGGGGCTTTCGGTAATGACCTTTCTCAAACACTCTTATGCCGCGCATTTCGAAAACGCGCCCGCCGGCGAATTCGCCGCCAGACTGAAAAAATCGCGGGCGCGGCTCGGCATTCCTGAAAGCTGGCTCGCGCGTTCCGTCAACGTCGGCTTTTCAGGCGGCGAGAAAAAAAGGCTGATGCTTTTGCGCCTGCATGTATTGGCGCCCAAAATGGCGATTCTGGACGAGCCTGATTCCGGAGCCGACGAAGAAACGAGGCGCCTGCTTGCGGAAATAATCTCAGAGATGGGCGCGACGACATTCCTCGTGATAAGCCACCAGGATGTCTTCTTCGCGCCGAGTGCCACGGCAGTTTTGCAAAACGGGAAAATCATGATAGAATAAGCTTGCAATTATTTGAAATCTCAAGGATGCAAGCATGCAAAAAACAGTGAAAGCCGAAGCAAATATAAAGAAAAATCCTGCAATCGCCGCCGCAAAGCGCGGGGGGCGAGCGGCGGGGGCAAAGCCGCCTAAAACCGACGCCGGAGCGACGCCGAAAGCGGAAGTCGCGCCTGTCGGCAAAACGGCGGAAGCGAAAAGCTCCGTAATTTCATGGCTGTTTGTTCCGGACATGCGGCAGGGGCTTTGCAGCTGGCTGGCGCGGGCCGCCCTGGCGACTCTCGGATTCGCTGCGGCCTCCCTGCTGGTCCTCGCGTTGCTAATGCTGGCGGACGCGGTGCGCTCCGGGGCGCCGGCCCTGTCTTTTTGGTCCGCCGTATCGGCAATTGCATCCGCTTTCGCCACCTTTAACGGATTTTTGTTTTTGGCTTTTACAGGAATTGCAGCATTCTTGCTGTCCATGTTCGCCTTCATGCCGCGCAAGGCCTTGGACAAGACCGGCGCAGTTGCGGCAATGTGGCTTTATCTGGCCGTTTTCCTTGCATCCTGTGCAGCCGCCAGCGTGACGCAGGACTATCCGTGGTGGATTGCGGGAAGCCTGATAATCCTTATGTTTCTGGGGGCGGCTGGCAACGTAGCCGCATACGCATGCTATGCGGGACGGCTAGGCATACGCAAATCTGCGGTGTTTCTGGCCTTCCCGTGCGGTTTTGCGATGATTCAATACGCGGCTTTTTTCCTGCCCGATCCGCAAAAAGACAAAACAATCGCGGTAAAATCCAAATGGTATCGAAATTTTCTGGAATTCATGCTGCATGACAAAATTGGTCAGATAATGATCGCGGTTTTTTGTGTCGGCTTTGTCGCATGGCGGCCCATGCTATGCGGGTTGTTCCTGGCCGCCCTCTTCGGCTCGCTATATTTCTGGCGCGGCAAAGATTGGTGCATCAAAAACATAAGGACGATGATGTGGGCGGCGGTCATAGCCAACATTGCGACGCTTGCTGCCATGGCATGCATCTTCGGAAAGATTTTCAGCGCGCTTGCGCGCGCCTAGCATCAACGGCATGGTAAGGGCCCAAGTATTTTCTTTCGTATCCGATCAAAGGCGCTTTTTGCTGCTTATGATCGGATTCATGACGTTCCTGGCGGTTTTATCCGGCGGCATAGTGCTGTCTATAAGCAACGCAATCCGGCGCTTTTCCGCCGGCCTTGAAAAAAGCGGAATAATAATCGTCATGCCGGACGCCAGCATGGAGGCTGCGAACAAAATAGTGCGCGACAATTCCGCCAATATAAAGTCGGCCAGGGCCACCGGCAGGCAGGATGCGGCGAAACTGCTTAAAAATTGGCTGCCGTCAACCGAGGCTCTTCACAGCTACATCCCCCAGATAATAGAGATAGAAGCCGCCTCTAAATCCGCTTTGACGAAAATCGAGCGGGAAACTGCAGCCGCGAAACTGCGATTCGCCGGCGCGGCGGCGGCCTCGGGCGATCGTAAGATCGGCCTGCGGATCATTGGGCTCGCCGGCTTCATACTTATGGTTGTCCTCGGCGCGCTTTTGATTTGCATAATCCATTCGGTCAGAAACATAATTCTGATCCACGCGCGCGAGATAGAAATCTTAAAACAGGTTGGCGCGGCGCCGAAATATATAGCGGGACAGATTGGGCGCACCATGCTTGGCCTTTCCGTCTGCGGCGTTCTGGCGGGCCTTGCGTCTGGCGCTGCCATGCTCGCCGCGGCTGTCGGATTATCCAGGGCGGCCAAAGTCGGCCTGCTGGCGAACATGGGATTCGGACGGGACTGGATGGCGCTGCCTTTCATGGGGCTGGGCCTGGTAATCATGATAATGATAGCCACCCGCCGCACCGCCGGCAAGCTTCTTTACAAATAGGCTTTTGTCCTTGTGAAAAACCTTGCAAACTGGAATGGGCGCCGCTATAATCCGTCAGCCGGAGCGTTGGCCGAACGGCAAGGCAGCGGTTTGCTAAACCGTACACGGGGAAACCTGTGAATAGGTTCGACTCCTATACGCTCCGCCACTGCTATATTTTAAGCAAATCCAACACTTGCGCTGGATTTCTTTGTTGAAACGGCAAGACTGGTTATCCGCCAAATCCAATAAAACCAAGCTTTCCCAATTAGTCGCGCTTTTATCGCCACACAAAGGGCACGATTATGCAAAACTGCGATGCGGGGAAAAATGGCATTGCGCTACGGCGCATAGTAAGTAATATCGTTGAAATAACTTGCGTTAATTAACTGCGCCAGCCCCCGTGAAGATCACGAAAGCCGGGCGTGTTGGTTATACGATGCCAATCATAAAGCTATTGCATTTCGTTCAAAAACACAAACATCTTTTTATCCTTTGGTATTCGGTTTGTTATGAAATCAAGCAAAGCACCACTGTCTTCCGGCAGTTTGGTCTTTGGATTTTTTAAGCCCTATCTTTCTGGCCGGATCGCCGTGTTCTAGATTGACAGTTATTATCTGCCCATCGTTTATGCCGGTTGTTTTCAAATACCATTGAAACAAATCAAAAAGTTTGGACTTGCTGCAACGGCGAGCCCCGTGACAATTTTTATCAAATTTGTTCGAGATCGCCATAATTTATATTCAGGACGATCTATAAGCTTCGTTTATCACCTTTTTGAGACCATCAAGCCAGACAAAAAACACGACAAAATTGTTTAACGGTTTGCATTTTTATAAATTTATATTCGAAACAAGGCATTTTCATAAAATTGCTTGATATAGTGAATAAAATCATTAAATTTTGACATTTTTTGCCCATCCGTGCCAACAGCTTCATATTCTTTATAACTTTTTACATATTGTAAAGCTTATAGGCGTGGCGCAAACGTCTCATTTATTCCGCCAACCTGCATTCGCCGCCAGAATCTGGAGAATCGTTGTATTCCGCAACATGGCCGTCAAAAACTAATGTGTAATCGTCGAAATCGGCGCCGCGCTTTGTGGAATACCTGTTTTTTTCAACTTTGTAAAATATCAAACTGCTCTGCAATTCGTCTGAAGCGCGCGGCTTTTCATTCTCATACGCCACTTCCTTAGTTTCCAGCACATAAGTTTCTGCATCGATTTTCCTTAATGCGGCGCCGTTTTCAAAGCAACAAATCGGATTTTTTTCGTTAACGCAATAATACCCGCAACGACTGCAGTTGTACGTTTCCGTATCTTTTGCAGATTTCGCGCATGCAGCCAACATTAGCATAATAAAAATTTTCTTCATCTTTCTAATCCCGCGTATGCGATATATCAAAACTGCCATGTCTGGCGATTGCGGCCTGAACAATATCAATCTCGGCAATTCGGCCGTTTTTAACAGTCATTTGCCGCACCTTTGAACCTTTGCTTTGTCCGACAGAACTGACTATTGATCTGATGATTCCGTTTTCAAAAGCAAGCGCGGCATAATCGTCTATGGCATATGCCTTATCGAAATACCCTATTGCGTCTCCGCTTGCAGTAGCCAAGAATAATAACTTTGGATTTTTCATTCCGGTCATGCGAACTAAATATTGATCAATTTCCATCGTCTCGACAGGCCGCTGAAGCGCAGAACCGTCAGGCATAATTGTCTTTCCACAAAATCCGCCGCCGCCAATCGCCACTATTCTCATGATATAACCCTTTTATGAAATGCCTTTTAATTATAATGATAAAAAAATAAAAAACAAGGATTATATCTTGCGCGGGCATATGCCCGCGCAATTCTGCATGCAGCCCGGAACTACCTTGATCCGTATTGCAATTTCCGCACTTCGGCAAGAAAGCGGTTCAAAAGCCTGGCCCCATTATCGCCCATGGCATAGAGCGCGTCATAATCTTCGGCTTTAAGTCCCCGTTTAACAGTCTTCCCCAAAAGATATTTGTACGATAAGTTATCCCTTTTAGATCGTCCAAATTCAAGCAAATCATCCACATATTCTATAATATTTGCCATGATTTATTCCTTTTTGTTTGTTGGCTTAAATGACATATTGATAAAAATTGATTGAAAAAAATTACATTAAAATTTGTCGGCGGCTAGCACCGACAAAATACACATTTAAAGCAGGAGAAAAAGCCTAGCATGTTCTAACAATATCACAAATTGCAATGACATGTCAAACGAAAAATGGCTTTATGCAAAATTTGCAGATTAAAAATGAGTCAAAACAACAAGGTTATAAAAAGATACAGAATGCCGCATAAATAGGCAGCGATCTGCCAGCATTTTCGATATAAAAATAGTTTGATGGCATAAATTCAAGCGAAAATCAAAGCGGTCAAGCTTCAAATCAACAACCCTGTCTATTCATGGGACATCCCGAAAATAAATATGTCGTCGCCTAGAACCCGCATGCCTCCAGATAAAGTAAGGTCGCGCGGGCTTTGCCGCACGTTCGATTCACCTGGATCCCGCGGTATAGCCGCGAAATGACACAGTTATTTATTGACAAAACAAAGATTTGAAAGTAAGAAAAAATGGTTCCTTTTTTCTTTACGATTTATTCTCATTTTATCAGACTTCTTTTTTATTTGCAAATGCTTTTTACATCATAGAACAAAAGTCCAGGATTTATAAGCGTTTCTTCATGTTTTTGCTCTGCTGAGTCCTCTGTTTTTGCATGCTTATTGGGACAGTCTCGAAACTCTCTAAAACCGTAAACATTTAACCAATGTTATTTTTTTACGGTTGTGCGGTTCGGCGGAAAGAACTATTCCGCCAGAACCGCAAGATATCCGCGCTTTTGCGCGGATAAGACAAAGGGTACGAATAATGAAACTGATTCGGGTGATTGCGGTGTTGACAGCGATGCTGTCTTGTATGAATACATCGGAAGC
>JAITBM010000056.1 GCA_031283565.1 Rickettsiales bacterium | reverse complement strand
AACTTTACGGCGCGATTCTTCGCGTCAAGAATATCCTGTTGTCATTTGACGATTTTATCGGACAAGAGATTTTGGCAGAGCGGGACTTTCAAGACTATCAAAGTGCGTATCTTGACCTTTACGACAAACTTCGCAAGAGTAAGGACGGCAACAAAGAAAACATCAACGATGACATAGTTTTTGAGATGGAACTTGTAAATCAAATAACAATCAACATAGATTATATTCTGCAACTGGTTGCAAAGTATCATAAATCCAAAATGAAGGACAAGGAAATCTTGACCACGATTGAAAAGGCAGTCAATTCCAGCGTTGAGCTGCGCAGCAAGAAAGAACTGATTGAAAACTTTATAAAAACATTGAACGCCGACACGAATGTTGAGAAGGATTGGCGCACCTTTACATACAGAGAAAAAAACAAGGAATTGAATGAAATTATCGCATCGGAGCAACTGAAAGAAGATGAAACAAAAATATTCGTAAAAAACGCATTCCGCGATGGCGGCATAAAGGAAATTGGAACAGAGATAGATAAAATCTTGCCGCCCGTTCCATTGTTCGGCAAAAATAAATCAAACCGCGCGAAGAAAAAATCCGTAGTTCTTGCCAAACTCCGCGCATTCTTTGAGAAGTATTTCGGAATTTAGAAAATGGGTATGTTCGTAAATTTTTGCGATATGTGGCTTCGTAAATCCATAAATTGCCAACAATTAAAAGCTACGCCGCAAACGCACAAATTTTCCGCAGACGAGCGATGAAATATCACTAAGTCTGCTGAATACCGGCGCAAATGCGCCGCAAAATTTTACGAGCCAATTTTTCATAACTTTTCTTTTATTGAAGTTTATAAAACCATCTGGAAAATATCAACGGATTTCTTGGAAAAATGCTTGCTTTTTTGCCTTCTTCGTGGTATAAACTGCCCCGTGCCGGCTTAGCTCAGCTGGTAGAGCACCTCATTCGTAATGAGGGGGTCAGAGGTTCGAATCCCCTAGCCGGCACCAGTTTTTCCACAAATTCGACGCTCTATTTTCCGCTCTGCTCTGGCCGCCGCTGGTATTTCTCCGAGTAGTTCAGATACCGAACAGATTGATGGACAGATGGGCGCACAAACTGTCGAGATTTCAACGGGTAGACGGGGCGAATTTTAACAAATGTTCTTTGACGGAGAATTTGCTCCACGGGTAAAGGCAACCGCAACGCTGAACCAGTCGAAATATTTTGCAAGGTTGCCGGTTTCCACAGTGCTGTATGCAGCATATGGGAACCAAGTGAAAACTTAAATACAACGCAAACAAATTTAAGACGCGGGGTTTCCGCCACGCCGATATCTAAATAAACATTTCACCATAATACGGTTGATTATTTTACAAATTATCTCCATAATACTCCAAAAGGAGTTTGTGATGGCTAATCTTGAAAAAGGCATAATTTATTTGATGACGACAACGGTTGCCGGTTTGATTAAAATCGGCAAGACCAAGACTGACAATTTCCAAGAAAGAATGCGAAATTTAGAGGCCAACGGATACTATAATGTCGCAGGATTAAAACGATTTTTCGCCATTGAGTTGTCTGATTATTCGGACAAGGAAAAATTGCTGCAAGAAATTTTTAGCAAACACCAAGTGGCGGAATCAGAATTGTTTGCGTTGGATATTGACCTTGTAAGGCAATTGCTGCTTTCATTTGACGGCAAAATTATCTATCCGAAGGACTCCAATAAAGAAAAGGATTTTGACGAAATCACAAAAATCAGAAAGCAATCCGCAAGATTCAGTTTTTATAAAAAGGGATTGAAAGACGGCGATAAAATCGTCTTTGCTGCGGACAAAGAAATTGTTGCAAAAATAGTTGGCGAGCGAGAAGCGGAATACGGCGGACAGGTTTGGAAATTATCGCCGCTCACCTATAAAATCTTTGAGCAGAAGGGACAACTTAATACCAGTGGCGCATATCAAGGCGCGCAGTATTTTACTTTCAATGGCAAGAAACTGGTAAATTTACCGGATAAAATCTAACCAAACCATCATCTTTTCTAAAATGTGTTTTGTGCAGAGGCTGCCGGCATTGTGTATGTAAATGTTGATGTGCGGGCGTAGCGGATATGTCTAAAACTATGTATCAAATATGCAGCTAAAAATATAAATCTCGCTGGATTAGCAAACATATCCGTCCATAATTTTCAGTTTTAGATTTCGCCGCAATGCCGCGCAAAAGGCGGAACAACTGGGCTTGCATAGTTCATTAGATTTTTTACGCGAAAAATTACGAATGAGGTGCTCTACCAGCTGAGCTAAGCCGGCACAGGGCGATTTATACCACGCATTTCACCAAAATGCAACCTGTTTATGCGAATTTAACTGTTATTTGTGGCGAGAAATAGCGATTTGTATTGAAATCCAGTAATTTATGCACCATATCGGGATAAACAAAATAATATTGCACCGGTTTTAACTATGCGGCGGTTGTTGAAATTCGCAAATTGTATGTTATAATAAATGCATTGCTTGAGCTCCGGGCGGCACAGATCGGGTGAAAGCTTGGGGCGTTGGCCTTTGCGGCCGAAGCAGCTATAATGCCGACATAAAACAAGGAGCTTGCCATGGCAAAAGGCGTGGTTTACATTTTTATCAATCCAAGCATGCCGGATTGGGTGAAAATCGGATTTACGGAAAACGATGACATACAATCGCGCCTGCGGCAGGTCAACGCATGCACGGAAGTGCCGCTAAGGTTTCATCCGTACGCGCTGCTTTATTCCGACAATCCGTATTCAGTGGAGCAGCGGATCCATAGGTTGCTTGACGTCATCGATCCGTCTCTGCATTCCATAGAAAAATTGGACAACGGCAGGGAGCGGATCAGAGAATTTTTCCAAATATCGCCGGAAAAAGCATATATGGTTTTTAGAGAGGTTGCGGAAATGCTTGGCCTGCAAGGCAGTTTGAAATTATGGAATCCGACGAAAGAGCAGGAAACGGAAGAATCGGTGGTGAGAGAGCGCCGCACGAACACGACTTTCAAGATGCTGGATATTCCGGTTGGGGCGGAACTGTCTTTTCTGCATGATCCGCTTAAAAAATGCATTACGAGGGACGATAATAATTTGGTTGAATTCGAAGGCGCTGAATACGCTTTGTCCGCCTTATCAAACAAGCTGCTCGGCTGGAGCGCCACGCAGGGGGCGCGGCATTTCGTTTACGAAGACGAAACTCTTTGGGACAGGCGGCTGAGAATGGAGCAGGCTTAGCCTCTGCGGCCCTATTCCAAGCCCATGACCATTAATCCGAATTTTTCAATATCGGCCCTTGTCCAATAACCGGCGTCTTTTGTGCGCAGAACATATCCTATCTTGTGCTCGGATGTGCGTCCTGTCGGCTGGCGCGTATGCGGGTCATATTCCTCGAATATGATGGTGTCGCCAGGCTGCGCGTCAAAGTCCGCCAAACGGACGTCGAACCGCTTTTTCCCATTCCGGACATGCTCGAAATAAGGCGGATATGATTTTTTGCGAATTACTGCCATTGCCGTTTCATTTTTTTTGATCCGCGTGAAGGCGGGAAAAGCAAGCGGCGCGGGCGCTCCATGCTGGGCTGCTGGTTTCCCCCTGACCCGCTGGCGCAAAGCGTCCGCCCACCGAGATGGCATGCTAGCATGCGAATCGAAGCGGGGCAAGCAAATATTATAGTTGACGCGCCTGCTTCGCGCTTGGAATAAATTGCCGGCGCGGCCGCCCGGTATCAAGCTAAAAAGAGATGCTGCTGCCGATGCTCTCTGCAACCGATAATGAGTAAAAACTGGCGGACGAAAGACAAATTTCATTTTTTTTAACGCTTAAATTGTGATATAATAAAGCAAGGAGAGATTTTCCTATTGAGGTCGAAATCTAGTTTTTTTGCGGCTTTCACTGTGTCCGTGCTCGCGGCAGGGGATTGCGCTTATTCCGCATATCCGGCGCCATATCCCAATTCGTATCCCTACTACGGGGCGCCGCAGTACCAACAGGCCGCCCAATACGCGCAGCCCCAGTATCAGCAAGCCGCGCTGCCGCAGCCCCAGCAGGGCTATATTCCTGCAAATCAGATCGCCCGGTATCCGCAGGCGGCCGCGCCCGGCCGCATAACGGGCCAATTGCCCAAAGTCGGAAGCGCCTACGTGAACGCGGGCCGAAAATATTACCAGCCCGAGGGATTCGATCGGCTGGCCGATAGCGGCCTGTATGTGGGGCTCGGGCTCGGGTATACCTATTCCGTTAGCGGAGGAATGTCTGCCGAATACATTGATCAGCCGAAATCATGGTATGTTCCCGGCGCTTTCGAGCAGGCCGGATGGAGCCAAGGAACCGTGCTTCCCATAATGCTATCGGTCGGCGCTGCGGTGAACAACGACGTGCGGATCGATTTCGCATACGCCCGCTATTCGGGAATCAGCTACCCTTCGTCTGTGCGGACATCAAACGGGGCGGGGGGCTTTATCAATGCCGTAGCCAGCGACGGGCGCGTTTCCAGCTCCGCCACCATGCTGAACCTTTATTATAACCTGGATTCGTATACCGGAGTTTTGGCCAGCGGCTCGCTGCGCCCCTATGCCGGAATCGGACTCGGCATAAGCACGAACACGATTTCTGACTATCTTGTGGCCGATAAGTCGTACTATCCTGAGCCCGGTATTTACGAGGGCGATACTCCGCCGATCGGGACTTTGACCATGATATCGGACGTTTTTGCGTATCATTCCGGCGGAACTACCGAAGGGCTGGCCTATGCGTTCGAGGGCGGCGTCACGACGGAGATGGACGGCGGATTGAAGCTGGATTTTTTTCTGCGGTGGACGCACCTTGGGCGGGTCGAATCAAGCGGAAGCATTGTCGTGTCTCAGACCGAATGGCTGGCCACCGGAGCCGCGCCGATCGGCGAAGACGGCTCCGAGCAGCAGGCTGAGTATGACAGCGTGTTCCACTACACCAATTGGAAAGAGGGCGGCAATCTCAGCGCCATAGACCTGGGCGTGCGTCTGCGCATACAGTTTTGAGGCTTGCTTTGTTTCAAAGTCCGGGGTATAATGTTGCGGATTAGAATAACAAAAAAGGATTGAATATGAAAAATTTTCTGGCGGCTGTATTGATTTTCGCGCTTGGAGGGGGGGCGATGTGGCTGTGGCTGAGCCATGAAAACCGGCCCTGCATTGCTGAAGAAAAACGGATAAGGCGGGAATACGCCGTGTATAATTCCGGTTCGGACGGGGATGAGTATCTGGTCAAATTGGTAAATGCGAAAATGTTCGCAAATCTGGCCGAAACCGGATGCCCGGAAAATAAAAGCGCCAATGCCGCCGCGTCCGAGCGCGAGCTGAACGAGGCTAAAAAGATGATGGCGGACCGCGCTTTGCTCGGGGCCGCAATAACTGTTGATTCGCAAAAAGTCGCGGATGCCGTGGGTTCTGCAATCGAGCAGGCCAGCGTGGCCGTCGGCGGATTGATTGAAAAAATGCGCGGCGCAAAAATCAGCATCGACGTGAAATAACCCGCTTTGCTGCGGCCTCCCGTTTGCAATTGTCTATAAAGGCCACCCCTTCGCTCTAAAAAAGCAGTCATCCCCGCCAAGGCGGGGATTCTTTGCTGATGGCGACAGCGCGAAGCATGCGGTAAAACGTGGAAAATCCTGGACGGCGGCTTTGAGGTTATGATATGTTTTTCGCGCGATAAAACACCTTTCGACAAAATAAATGCTTGGATAAAATTTCGCAGCACAAAAATTGCGCGCGGCGATGGCGATAACCGCCGATGCCAGGCGCAGCCATTGCCTTTTTTGCGAATTCTTGAAAGGCCGGCGCATTCGGCCAAATGTCTGGAACAAGCCGATGATAAGAAATGCATTGGCCGGTGGAATATATTCCAGCGAAATTCCAAATCATTAATCGGACGGTGAAATAAAACCTGCATAGTTAGAATAATATGCAAAACTTCGATTCAAAAAATCCTGCCCGTCGTCCGAATCCATGTTAAGGCCGCAAGATCTATAAATTGGCGGCAGCTATATTCGCATGAAAATAGTATGCGGTAATATCATCCTGCCGCAGGGCGGGGGATATTTCTTGTCATCGCCAAGGCATGCAAATAGAGGCAGCCGTCAGGAGCGCCGGGCTCGGGTCATGTTAAAACCATTTGAAAAAAACGGCGCCGCGATAACGCTAGTTATTGTCGCGGAGATGGATCTGTGCGGGATCGCGATCCCCATGCAAAAGACAGCGTGAGCGCGACAATCCAAGTGATTCCGAACAAAATACCCAGCCACGACAATACGGTTATCGTTGTCATGTCGCGGCCGCCGATATTGCGCGATCTGGCTATGAATATTGGAATATAGACGAATAAAAGCGCGATTGCGAACAGCGTCAGAATGTATAAAAGGCCGATTACATTACCCATGATTTGCTCCTTTATGAAATTTGCGCTATGCGGCGCACCCGCCTTTCGGACGCGTCGAATTTAGAAGATAGAAACGCTTGGGCTGTCAAAAACGCCTGCTCTATGTCGCATTCGTCGGCCCCGAGCGCGAGCAAGTTTATGTCGTCGTGGAACCGGTCTGCCATGGCCTGGCCCGGATTGTCGCACCGCGTCGCGCGGATATGGCGGAACCTGTTTGCCGCGATGACCGCGCCGCCGCCGGTGCCGCAGATAACGATTCCGCGCGCGTCCCTGTCTGCCAGCAGCGCGTCCGTGGCCCGCTTGGTGATTTCCGGAAAATCGGCGGGCGTTCCGGGGTCATCCGTCCCGAGGTCTTCGGCGTCATAGCCGTCAGCTTTCAGCATTTCCAGCAGATAAATTTTCAGTCCGACGCCGCGGTGGTCATTTGAAATATACACTTTCATCAGTTCCCCTTTTTGCTGCCGGCCTTGTTCGCATCCTTGTGTATCAGCTTGCATTCCAGACGGTCGTTGCTGGTTATGTTCAGCCGCGAATAATATAGGTTTCCGCTCATGGTGGCGTTGCTGAAAATATTGGCGACATCGCATTCTATCGGGCCATCCATGTTCCCGTGCAGAAATACCACGTTTGCGACGACGCGCCCATTCACGCTGCCGCCCTTGCCGATGACCACGACATCGGCCTGCACTTTTCCGAGAAGGTCTCCGTGAATCTGAACGGCGTGGTCCGTGTTGATATCTCCGTTCAGCTTGCATCCGGCCCCGATAATGGTCGGGCTCTGCCTGTCGGTGGAATTGGTAAAAGCAAACATCTTTCGTCCTTTTTCATTCTGAGCTGAGTCTTTGACGCCGCGCTCTGTTTCTTTTCTTTCATGGCCGTTTTTTCCCTTCAAAGCCGCGCGCGATGACAGGGGTCGCGCGGCTTATTCTTTCGCCTTGATAAAGGCGTACGGATTGAACGGCGTCCCGTTGTACCGTATCTCGTAATGCAGGTGCGGCCCCGTGCTGCGCCCGCTGGATCCGCCGAGCCCGATAAGGTCGTTGGCCTTGACCTCTTGCCCGCGCGTTACGCTTATTTGGGACAGGTGGGCGTAAAGCGTAGTGAATCCGAGCCCGTTGTCGATTTCAACGGCATTTCCGTACCCGAATCTGCCTCCGGCCTGAATCACCTTCCCTGGGGCGACGGCGTACAGAGGCGTGCCGACCTGCCCCGCGAAGTCGATCCCCTTGTGCATCGTCGGCTGCCCGTCGAACGGATCGCTGCGGATGCCGTACTGCGAGGTTATGCGCGGCCTGCCGCGCAGGGGCTCGCCTAGCGGAAGCATTATCTTGGTGCGTCGCAGCCCGTGCCACAGCTGCACCTGTTCGGCCAGCTCCTGGTATTTCTGGTCTATGTTCTTGGCCAGCTTGAAGTCGGGCATGGCCTCGCCTATGGCGGGGCTTTCGGACTTGTTCGCCTTTTCGGACAACTTTTCGGCGCTGAGCCCAAGCGATGCGAGAGTGCTGTTTATCTTGCGAAGATCTTTGTTTATTGTCTCGATTCCGTTGCTGGTCAAAGTCGAGACCCTCTCGATTATCTGCGAATCGGCCGAACTGACGGCCACCATGGATTCTTCCAGCTCCTTGTTCCATTTGCGCACCTGCCGATTTTGCTCTTTAACCAGATCGTAATCCAATTGCAAATCCGAAAACTTGCGGAATTCCGGGGCGTAGGCGCCGCTTTTATAAATGGCATCCAGCTTTTGCTGCAAGAAGTCGATCTGCACCCACGCGTTCATCCGGCGTTTAAGCAAATCGGCGGCCGCTGGCTCGCCCACTTTTTTAGACGAGAGAATCTGGTCGTCGATCGCTGTCATCTCGCGGTGCAGCTCTACGAATTTCTTGTGATAAGACACCAGATCGCTCATTTGAGTGGCATGCTGCGCCTTGACCTTTTCAAGCTCGGCGGTGCGCTGCTGCAAAAGCGGGCGGTGGTATACATATATATAAGTGCTCCAAAATGCCCACACGGTCAGGCCGAACCAAAAGCAGGCCTTGGAAAATCGCCAAAACGAAGTCTGATGAAAAGCGCGCACAATCCCATTCTTCGTGGTCATTATGGAAAAGTCTCGCTCCGGAAAGATCTTGCAGATTTGGCGCCACAACCACCTGGCCGGAGCGGTCAGCAGGGCGAAAAGCGATGAAAATTTTGCAAACAAGAACATGTGCCAAGCATACTAATTTTGACAGCCCCGTGTCAAGTTTTGAAAATCCGCGGACTAAAACGGCTCAGTGCATGGGCCCCATTCTCGTCAATCGTAATAAATAATAAAGGGGTCATTCCGCGGCCCGCCAGCGGGAGCCGGGTCATGATCACGTGTGACAAAAGAGCGATTTTGCTCAAATTGCAAGATGTCGTCCGGGTTTACATAGGCGCCATTTTTTTATGCTTGGCGTGAACCATGATAAATTCCCGTCCGTTTCGGTCTTGCCAGGTTAGAATTTCTTTATCAGATTTCCGGACAAGTCATACAAGCATCACCTGCCGGTGTTTGCCTTCGCAAGCGCGTATTTGCGAGAAAACATCAAATTGAAAAATGCAATGCCCGGCATAAAGCGCAATGCCATTCGGTTTCGCTTAGCCAGTATTATTAACAGGATTCCTCTGTTGGGCCGCGGAAGGGGCGATATAAGGAAATAGCAGGCCCCCATCTTTCTTTTTTATGTCGCGGAATCGCGGATGGGAATCGCGCAAGGATAAACAAAAAAGTGCCCGCGGCGGCGGTTTTCCCGGTTCCGGCAGGGGACGCTTGACAGGAGGGCCGTGTATGGTAATATCAAAAAAATAAGGAAAGATCATGTTAGCCACTAAATTTTTGAAAAAAGCATCGTTTGATTCGTATGAAGACTATATTCAGAACGGAGCCCCCGTAGTTCCAGAAAACTTTAATTTCGCGTACGACGCGCTGGATGTCATCGCTGCCGACAATCCGGATGCGCCCGCGCTGCTGTGGACGAACGACGAGGGGCTGCGGCGCTCGTTCTCGTTCCGCGACATTTCCGATCTTTCGAACGCGGCGGCGAATGTTTTGGCCTCGCGCGGGATAGGGCGCGGAGACGCGGTGCTGCTGTTTTTGCGGCGGCGGTGGGAGTACTGGATCATAATGATGGCGCTTCACAAGCTTGGAGCGGTTCCGATTCCATCCACCAGCCAGCTGAAGGCCCACGACATAAAGTACCGCATAGATCTGGCCGGCGCGCGGCACATCATCGCCTTTGACGACGGCCATGTCATGAACGAGATCAAGGAAGCCGGGCAGATTCCGACCGATGTTTCCACAATTGTGGCGGCCATGGATCATGCGCCGCGCACTTTCGGGCGCGTGCATACCGACAACAGCGACATTATGATTCTGTACTTCACGTCCGGCACAACCGGAATGCCGAAAATGGTCGCGCACGATTTCACATATCCGCTCGGGCACATAAGCACGGCCCTGTTCTGGCAGCAGCTTGGGGATGAAGACCTGCACTTCGCCTTGTCGGAATCGGGCTGGGCGAAATGCAGCTGGGGGAAAATGTACGGGCAGTGGCTGGCCGGAGCGTGCGTTTTCGTGTACGATTTTTCCGGGAAATTTCCGCCATCCGACTTGCTGCGCACTTTGTCGGACAACGGAATCAGCTCATTCTGCGCGCCGCCGACGGTCTATAAAATGCTTATCCGCGAGAACATGGACAAATACAATCTCGGCGCCATAAAAAAGGCCGATGTCGCGGGCGAAGCACTTAATCCCGAAGTGTTCCGAATATTCAAAAATCTGACCGGGGTAAAAATGCGCGAAGGATTCGGGCAGACCGAAACGACAATCATGCTGTTTTCAAACCAATGGATCGAGCCCAAGCCCGGGTCCATGGGAATGCCCGCCGCAGGATGGGACGTTCGGCTTCTGGACGAGCACGGCCGGCCCGTTGAAACCGGCGAGGTCGGCGAGATCTGCGTGAACATTGCAGACGGCCGCCCCGCCGGGATGATGAAAGAGTATTATAAAAACGAAAAGCGGACGAAAGAGGCTTTTCACGGCGGATTCTATCACACCGGCGATGTCGCTTACAGGGACGAAGACGGATATTTCTGGTTCGTCGGCCGCAATGACGATCTGATCAAATCCAGCGGGTACCGGATCAGTCCGTTCGAAGTGGAAAGCGTGCTTCTGGAGCATCCTTCGGTCAAGGAAGTCGCCGTCACAGGCGTTCCCGATGCAATCCGCGGCATGGCGGTGAAGGCGACCATCGTGCTGAACAAATTCTATCACGGGACAGACGTTCTGGTGGTGCAATTGCAGCAGCATGTGAAGAGCCGCACCGCGCCGTACAAATATCCGCGCGTGATCGATTTCGCGGAAACCCTGCCCATGACCATAAGCGGCAAGATAAAGCGCGCCGTAATCCGCGCCATGGACAGCGTGGATAAAAAAATCGGCGACTTGCTGAAGAAGTAGCGGATTTGCGCATTTGCTCCCTTTCCGCTTGTAAAAAAAGTAAAGGTGTCATTCCGGGTACGCCCGCGAATGGCGCCGTTCTTTTTTATTGCGCCGAGCTGTGCAAGAATAAAGGATTCAGAATTATTACGCATGGCGCGAAAGGAACCGCGCGTTCCAATGACCAAGAACCCGCGGAACCTTCCCCGGGATGGCGGCTTTGATTTTTATATCGCGGCGGAATATAGGTAAAGGATGGCGCTTTTCTCTATTATGGTTTTTGTGTTGAGCTCAACTCGATATCGCCGCCATCAGATTCCGTTCCCCACATGGTGAATGCAGATTCGCATGAAACTTGGCATTTTCCATTCACCCACCCAATGCTGCCGGTCTCGTCCGTGCGGGTTTCGCATATCGGGACGCATTCGCCATTTTCCCATATATATTTTTTGTTCAGATCCAGGCAGCCGCCCGACGATATAGCGCACTCTTCGTCATACGCGCCAGGCTGAACCGCCTGCTCTCCGTCATATCCGTAGAAGTTCGAGCATTGCCCGCACTGCTCGCCCGGTTCGTTTGTCAGCGATTTGTCCATGGTATAGCCTGGTTCGCATTTAACCGCCTCGCATTCGCCCCATTTTCCGCCCATGGCCGAACCGATCCACTCTTTGATCCCTTTCCCGGTTGTGATCTTGCTTTTGTTTGTAATATCGCACGGCGCCTCGTTCAAAACGCAGAGTCCGCCGTCGGCATGGTATCCGTCGTCGCAATCCGACAGCTCGCACGAATTCCAGCTGTTGGAGGCATGGTTCCATGTGCGCGTTCCCTCGCCGTGATCTTTCGGGCATGAATCGGCGCTGTTGTCGATTTTGCACTGGCCGAACGCCTTCGCCGCATCGTCCCACTCCATGGTTCCGCTTCCCTGAAGCGTGTCGCATCCTATGACATTGGG
>JAITBM010000030.1 GCA_031283565.1 Rickettsiales bacterium | reverse complement strand
GTGCGGCCGGCGGTTCCGTTCGCGCCCGGCCGCGCGGTATCGGCCATGGGGCGGGGCTATGACGTCATTTATGTCATGGCGGACGGCGAACGGCGCATCAGGACCGGCGGCACCCGCGCCTGGCGGAACAACAATCCCGGCAACATAAGAATGTCCGATTTCATTCGCAGCCTTGGCGCCATAGGCGTGGCTGGAAATTTCTCGGTATTTCCGGACGAAGACACGGGATTCGCGGCGATTTCGGCGCTGCTTCGAAGCAGCGGATACATCAATCTGACAGTCGGCGGGGCGATTTACAGATGGGCGCCGCCGTTTGAAAACGACACGTCGGCGTATCAGAATCGAATCAGGCAGCTGACGGGATTGCCTTTGACCACGCCGATCAGGTCGCTTGATGGCGAGCAGCTTGGGCGCGTGGCCGGAGCGATACGGACAATAGAGGGCTGGACGGCAGGGCAGGAGTACGGAATATGAAAAGCAAACTGATTTTCGGCGCGCTTGTCGTCGCGAACATGGCGGCGGCGGGTTGGATTTTTTCCATCCGGAAAAATAAAAACAGCGGTGCGCCGCAATATGCATACGCCGGGCTGGCGGTCATTCCAAGCGCCGTGGATCCGATCAAAAATGGCGCGAAGCCGGCGGAGTCCGCAGGCCTGGCCGGAGACGGGTTGCGGAACCCGTCCGGCGTCGAGACGTTCCGCGCGGATGACTATGGCGCCGGCATGACCGGCCGCGAGACTTTTTCCCTGCCCCGCGAAGAAATAAAAATAACGCGAGAGAGATTCGAAACCGGAACCGCGCACGGATATTACCAATATAAAGTCGAGCGCGGCGGGCGGGATATCACGCCGAAAGATTTCCGCACGGTCGAAGGGGCCGACTGCGCGCTGCAAAAAATAAAATTCCACTTCGATCCGGTTTTCGGCGCGGTGAAAATATCGCGCCCGTGGCGTGATTCTTGGATAACCCCGACGATGGCTGTGCGGACGGAATATCGGATCGGGGGCGGCGGGCTCGAGGCGGTATCCGAAACAGAGCTGCGTTTGGTCTGCGATGTATCCGAATTATTCTAGGGGGCGCGTTGCCTTCCCCATGCGCTTGTTTTCTCGCGCCATAAGCAGCAGAGATATCGTTCCGCGCGGCGGCGCCTTTAATTATTATTGCGGGTGCGAACGATGGAGCGCGACGAATATCATGCTGGCCGGATCACCGTTTCCAGCAAATCGTGTAGAATGCGCTTTTCATAATCCCCGTATCCGTTGTCGGGATTGAATTCCGAGATCTCGATAATCCTGCTGTCCGATAGCTTTTCCACAATCGGTTTTATCTCTTCGTAAGCCATGACCCCGACATGATAATTGCAGGCCTTGAAGTCCCTTATCGCGTCGAGATCCAGAGAAAGCGCGTTGTCCGCCGCAGTTCCGCGATATGCGAATTCATCGGGCCGCAAAAGCCGATAGTTCAATTCCCGCAAATGCTTTAATTCAGCTTCTTCCGCTTCGCATCCGTCGATGATTTGCAAATTCTGCACATTGCCGCCAAGGTCTTTGAAATACGGCCCTTCCATTCCGCACAAGGTGCCGAGCGACATTCCGTGCGGTTTTTTTGTCATCGAGCTGGTCCAAGTGTGAAAATCCGGGTGCGAGTCTATGTAAGTCATGTCGAACGGCTTGGCACCAAACGCGGAAAATATCCCCGATACCAGGGAATGATCCTCGGTAAAGGCAATAAGCCTGTCATGCCGCGCCAGCAATTCGGCGGCATAGCCCTTTACTTGCAGGTTCTGCTCGCGGTATCCGTCCATATCTTTCGGCCAGTTGCTCCATACGCGGCAGATCGGCCGGCCTGAAATCTCTTCTGCCAGGTTCTCGATAATTTTGTACCCGGCGCTTTCCTTGTGCACCCCCATGCCCATTTTTGAGAATGAGACTATTCCTATATCTGGCATTTCTTTCCTTTTTTTATTCGGCGCGGGGATTATACAGAAAAATGCGCGGTGCGTAAACATAATTGTTTCGCCTAGCTCATTTTATCGCTTGAATTGCGCGAATAAGTCGCGTAATAGCGCATCTTATCCGGCTTTTGTCAAGAAATTGCCGGCAAATCTACGAAAACTAAAAAATCAAGCCCTTTATTTTGCAAAAGGCGCTTGCGGGGATGAAAAATAGGGCTTGATTTGTGATACAATTGCCGGCATGAGAGAGTGGATGAATCGCATTTTTGCAGGCGACTGCGTCGAAGTTATGCCGAAAATTCCGGACGGATCCATAGACGCGGTTTTTGCCGATCCGCCGTACAATCTGCAGCTTGGGAAAAAGACCCTTTACAGGCCGGAAGATCAGACTGCGGCCCGCGCGGTGCGCGATTCGTGGGACAAGTTCGAATCGAATGACGAATACGACGCCTTTACCCGCAAATGGCTGGCGCAATGCAGGCGCGTGCTGAAGCCGGACGGAAGCCTGTGGGTAATCGGAACCTATCATAATATTTTTCGCATAGGGGCTATTTTGCAAGAGCTAGGCTTTTGGGTCCTGAACGATATAGTATGGATAAAAACAAATCCTATGCCTAATTTCCGGGGCTTGCGGTTTACCAACGCGCATGAAACCATTATATGGGCGCTGCCGCGCAAAAGCGGAAAATATACATTCAATTACGAGACAATGAAGCGGTACAACGGCGGGAAGCAGATGAGGTCTGACTGGGCCATAGACATATGTCTTGGCGCTGAGCGTCTCAAAAGCGAGTCCGGGAAGTCGCTGCACAACACTCAAAAGCCGCTTGAGCTGCTGCGCCGCGTGATATTGTCCAGCACCAAGCGGGGGGACATAATTTTGGATCCTTTCTTCGGCTCTGGCACGACGGGGGCGGCGGCAAAGGAGCTTTCCCGCAATTTCATAGGGATAGAGCAGGACGCGGGCTATGTCGCGGCTGCAAAAAAGCGAATCGGGGCGGTGGCTTCGCGCGACTTGTCGGAAATAGAAGTCTCCAATCCAAAACGGGAGGAAGAAAAAGTCGCATTTATGGAGCTGATCGCCAACGGGCTTTTGTCCGCCGGGCAAACCCTGATCGGCAAACGCGGAGATCGCGTCATGATAACCAGCGACGGGCAGCTGCGCCATACCCTGCTTGGCAAGGCCTCGATTCATGTCATGGCCGCGCGGATACAAAACGCGGCGTCGTTCAATGGCTGGGATTATTGGTCGGCGGAAAAATCCGACGGCGCGCTGGTCGGAATCGACGACATCCGCCGCCTTTATAGAAGCATAAAAAAGCAGATGGCCGCCTGACCCCCTTGCTTTTTTATAACGATTCCTCTTTTGGCTGATAATACTTTCCGCGCATCTTCGCGGGGATGGCGCTGGCGGCGCGGGGAATTCATGATAAAGCTAGAATAGGGGGCTCCGCGGCGCGGATTACGGATTGGTCAAGCGGAGCTCGATTCTGCGGTTTTTTTGCAGATCTTTTGCGGTTTTCCCTTCGACTACCGGATGCGTCTCTCCGAATCCGGACGGAATCAGCCGGCGTCCGGAAACGCCGTTCTTTTCCCAGTGCTTCGTCACTTCTTTTGCGCGAAGCAGCGACAGGTCCAGATTATTTTTGTAAAGCTTCGATCCTTTTTTTACCGGCAGCCTGTCTGTGTGCCCATCCACGCGGATCACCCATCTGACGTTTTCCGGAATTTTCGATTCCATCGTTTTGATTATGTTTGCGATTATGCTGATTTGATTTTTTCCCTCCGGCGACAGGGTAAAACCGCCGACCGGAAATAAAATGTCGCTGGATATGACGAATCTGTCGCTGGAAACATCGACCCCGCCCATGCCGGCGAGCGCGTCGCGCACGGCGCCAAAGAACTGGGATTGGAATTTCGTCAGCTGGTTAAGCTCGGACAATCTGTCGGCCATTGCCTTGTTCAGCTGTCCGGACAAGGAGGCATATTCGACATCGCGCTCGGCGCGCGCGGCTTCGGCGGCGGCCAGCGCGTTGTTCAGGCGCTCGACTTCGCCCGCCAGCCCCGCGGCCTTTGCCAGCAGATCCTTGCCGTCGGCCTCCTTTGCCATTGCCTCGCCCAGCTGGGCGCGGAGCTGCTCGACGATTTCCGACAGCTCGGACTTTGACGCCTGAAGGTCGTACAGTCTCTGCTCGTAGGCCGCGACGATTTCCATCTGCTCGTTCTTTGCGCTTTCTAGGCTTCCGGCAAGCTCGCTTTTTTCCTCTTCCAGTCCGGCCCTATGCGCGTCCAGTGCGACCAGTTCGTCTCTGGCCGATATCAGAAGGTCCCGAGCCTGCTTTTCGTTTTCCGACAGCTGCTTTATCTTTTCCGTCTGCTCGACCGATATTTTTCTAAGCTCCGTCAGTTTGCCGATCTCTTTGGTTTTGCCGAAAATTCCGGTGGAGGTCCACAGGAAAACGAAGATTATCAGCAGGAACATCAGGACTATGACCAGATTCGAGAACAGGTCTACAAAACTCGGCCAGCTATTGGTTCTCTCTCTCACTTTTATCATGTCATCCTCTCTTGGCCAGCGTGTTTTCCAGCCTGTCGACCGCGTTTGCGAGCTCTGCCACATCGGGCGATACCCTCGTGCGTCCGGCGAGCCCCTCTTCCAGCTCGCGGAACATCGCGTTTTGCGCGAGCGTTGTCTGAAGTCCGAGAAATCCTACTATCAGCGAGCCGCCAAGCCCGAGGAATGAAGTCGAAAATGCTCCTCCGATGCCGCTCATCGGCCCGGCCAGCCCTATGCGCACGGATTCGGCCACTTCCTCGCTCTCGAAATTCAGATTGTTCAAAAGCTCCGCGAATCCGCCGGTTGTTTTTAGCAATCCCCAGAATGTCCCCAGCAGCCCCAGAAAAATCAACGTGTTTGTAAGATAGCGCACGGATTCCCTCTGGTCTTCGAACCTATTCATTATTATGTCCAGAAAATT
>JAITBM010000084.1 GCA_031283565.1 Rickettsiales bacterium | reverse complement strand
GCCATTCTTCCGGATGGCGCCGGAGTCAAAAGTCCGGCAAAGTGCCCGGATTCCGTCAACGGCTATCTGTCCAAGGACAGCTGCGAGTTTCTGGTCGGGCCCATAGACGATATTTCCGCGGTAAACAATGATGTCATAAAAAAGGGGTTTGAATTCCTAGCCAGCGGGCTGGTCAATTTCATGAAGCCCCTGGGCTGGGGCATAAAGGACGGGTTTCTTGACTCTATAACCGGAATTCTTCTGATAACGACTTTCTTTTCTTCGAACATGTTCATGGCAATGCTGATCATCGAGGGGCTTTTCGCGCTTGGGCTCGCCCTTATCCTTTATCCGTTCAAAGTCCTGCTCTATGTCATGAAAGACGACGATCAGTGGATAAACCCGTGGCCCGCGCTCGGGGATCTGGTTTCCGCCTTGAAGCGCCTGGTGGTTGCGATGATAGTGGCCGCGTTCATGCTGCTGATCAATGTTTCGATAGCCGGGGCGCTGTTCGATCTGGACGCCGAATCAACGGAATGGGGCGGGCATTCCGTGACATGGCTGGGCTGCATAATGACTTTCTGGATACTGCACCGCGTGTTTCAAAAGACCCGGGAAAAATTGGAATCATATCTGGCGGACAAAGAGATGACGGGATTTTATGACAAGGTGAAGGGTCAGGCCGTGGCCGCCGGCAAAAATGTCGCGACATGGGGCATGAAAATCGCCAAAATCTCAGGGGGCAAGCCGTGAGCGGAATAATCGACGGTTTCAACAGCTTCGCGGTCGGGCAATTCGTCCAGTGCTGGGGATGCGGCATTTTCGATAGGATGTTCATATCCGTATCATCCGCCGCCGCCTCCGTATATTCCGAGATGGTCCCGTGGGCGATGTTCGTGCTCGGGGCGTTTTGGATTTTTTACATATTCTGGATAGTCGCGCTGAATCTGCAGGGCAAGTCTGAAAAAGACTGGAATTATACGGAGGCGCTGCGGCCGGTTTTGATAAACACGATAGCCGTCTGCGCGCTGCTTGGGCTTGGGCTGGCGCTTCCGCGATTCGCCTCCCGGCTAACTTTCGAGCCGGTCGCCGACATTACAAACGCCTATGCCGAGCTAGTGCTTCAAACCGATTCCGAAACAGTGGACGATAAAGTCAGATATGAAGCGCTGCCGATGCCGGACGACGGATTCTTCCGAAGCGAGCTGCGCGACAAAATCATACGGCTGATGAGGACCAGCACCACGCAGTTCCAGTCCATGATTCGGCTGGGCTTGTCGGTCGCGGAAAACGCTTTCACCTCGGGCGCCCTTGTCGGCGGCGCGGTCGGCGCGGCTGCCGGAATCATTGTCGGAAATCCCGCCGCCGGGGCCGTGATCGGAACGATGGCCGGATCCGGCGGGCTTGGCAATTTGTTCAAGCATATCCTGATGTTCGCGATGGGCGTGTTTCTCGCGTTCCAATTCCTGCGGCTGTTTGTCAAATATTGCTTTTATTTCATAGATGTTGTGGTGAATCTGGCGATGTTCGCATTCTTCTTCCCGTTCATGATGGTGTTTTTCGTATTCGCGCATGCTCCGTCGGCGGCCGAATGGGTCAAAAAAATGGGATCCGCTTTCTCCGGCAGGGCAAAGGCTGTATTCGAATCCATCGTCGCGCTTGCCGTTGCGGTCGTAACCTATACGATAATAATGGTTCTGGTTGCAAAATTCTTCGCCTCAGACGGTTTTTCGTCGAACGTGATCGCGCAGCATGTGATTGATGGCACTATCGGCCCCCAGCATTTGGGCGATGAGAATCTGACCAATCTGACCCTGATGGGTTGCATTGTCATAGGATTCCTTGTAAATTATCTGGCGGACAAGATTCCGGAAGTCGGCAGGCAGATTTTCGGCGCATTCGGACTTTCCGCCGCCGCCGCCGCCAATGGCGAGGCTGTCGGGAATATGGTCGAGGGGGGCGTCAAAAATATTGTGGGCGGCGTTGCCGGAAAAATCGCCGCCGCCTCCGCGCCGTCCGGGGGGGCTCCGTAGTAAATCATGAGCGTAAAGCTTGTCATTTGGCTGGTTCAAATAGCGCTGTGGCTCGGGCTTTTCGGCGTCGGGCTGTTTTATCTGTCGTCATCGATCGGCGGGGCTTCGGTGCCCTATGCGTCGCTGCCGCGGTTCCTGCAATCGATCGGGGTGTGCGACGCGGCCGGGATCTGCGATGTCGCCTCCGCGAACGGATGTTTTCTGTGCCCGTACATCCGCCAGCTGTTCATGATCATAGGGACGGCGGCCGAAACGCTATGGGGCGTCATAGTTGGCCATACCTGGATTCTGGTCGCCATAGGATTTGCGCTGGTCATGATATGGCAGGCGTACGAGGTAATCATGGGGGCCAATGCCCAGAATGCTGCCGCGCCGGGATCTATCGGCGGCGAGCGCGCTCTTGGCTTTCCCGCATGGCTTGATGCAATAAAAGACCAATTGATCCGCGTCCTGGTCGTCTGCGCGCTTTTGGGCGTCGCCGGATACGGCGGCTCGAAGGCGATGCGCGCCGTGTCGGAGGCGGTCATTTATCCGGTCATGTCGGTCGGGACAAGCCTGGCAATGGGGGCGGCGGGAAACAGCGGATGCAAAAACGCCGAACGGACGGACGGCGAGTCCAATCCGATGGATCCGGTGTCCGATCAGTTCATGTGCGTTATTGGAAACCTGAATGTCGCCATATTGTCGGGGGCGTCCGGCGGATTCGCGCTGATGAACTTCGCGTCCCAGGGGATGGGCGGCGGCATGATGCTGTGGATCGGCGGGCTCGCCGTGGTGTTCATCTTCATGTTCATAGGATTCAATGTCTTGTTCCAGATACTCAACGTTGTGTTCAACCTGGTGTTTTTGATAATCTTTTTGCCTTTGTTCATAGCGTCCTATGCGTTTGAAAAGACTTGGAAAATGGCGGGCGGGGTGGTCGGAAACGCGATCGGAATCCTGATAGAAACGGCTGTCCGCGTGGTTGCCGTGACTCTGCGCGTCTTGATTCTGTCGTCGATGGTGGCGTACGCGCAAAAAGAAACGCTGTCGTCTGATCCTGCCGCCGAATATGCCATAATAGCCAAATGCGAAAAAGAGGCTGCGGACGCCGAGGGCAGAATCGACATGCAGATTTACAAAAGGTGTTTCGAAGCCGAACGCGCGGCCAGTCCCACGGCGTTCGGCTATCTTGACCGCGGATGGGATTTCATAGTTATGGTCGTTTTCCTGTTTGTTATTTATTTCTGGCTGGTGGATAAAAAGCTGGGCAAGCATCTGAAGCTGGACGAAGGCGGCGTCTATTTCAGGTTCGGAGACCAGTTGAAAAATTTCGGCGGGTCCGTGTGGAAGCTCCCGTCGTCGCTTTTGAAAAAATTTATTCCGGGGGGGCCGTGATGAAAAAGTTGCTGGCCGCTGTTTTGGCATGCTTTATTGTCTTCGCGGGGGCGCGGGCCGACGATGTCGCCGGAAGCGATTTTGCGCCGGACTATGACGCGTGGGCCGTCCAAGTGCGCGGGGATCTGGAGGCGTTCGGAGCGGGCGTTGACCGCGCCGCGCCGGCGGGCGGCTTCGTGCCGCTGGAAGCAAAGGCGGGAAAGTTTTTCATGTCCGCCCTGTCCGATGTCTCGCGCGCGATTTATTCGCTGCTGCTGCCTTTTTTGAACATTTTCGTCGTGTCGCTGTTCGCGCTGTGGCTGCTGATGGAATCGTGGCAGATGATGAAGGACGGCGGCGGCGGGGCGTGGGACTTGGTCGAGCGCATAGTCAAAAAAATAGCCCTTATTGGAATCTGGATATGGGTAATGAATCATGATCCGATGGAGCTGTTCATGCTGATAGCCTCGCCGGTCGTGGCCGCCGGGACGGCGGTGTCGAATACGATCATGGACGGCGCCAGCGAGATTGCGGGCGCCGATGTTCCCGATACATGCGCGGCCATACGGGAATATGTCGGCGCCGATGCCTCCATGCTGATTCCGCCAGGCATGGCGGCTGACCTGCTGTGCGTGCCGACAAGGGTCGCCGTTTATTTTTACGGCTTCGTTTCAACCGGGTTCAAATTGATGATTGCTGGAATCGGCGGGTCGGGGCTGACCTTTCTATTCGGGCTCGTGTTTGTCATTTTGTTCATTTATAATATATGGAAGTTCATGCTCGCCGCCCTGGGCGTGATAGTCGATCTGTTCTTCGTGCTGATGTTTCTGCCGTTCACCGCCGTGGCCGAATGCTTCAAAAACAAGTCCGACACGAAGTATGGCGGGGTTTTCAGGCCGGTGTTCGATGGTTTCGCCGGGTTTGCCGGCGGCAATTCGCTGTCATCGCAATTTTTGAAATTCATCAATGCGGCCATATATTTCGTGGTTCTTTCGCTCGTGTCCTCCATTTGCGTCATCATTCTGGCCGATGCTGATCCTGGCTCTTCGAATGACGCGATGGGCGTGCTGGTCATGGGATGCCTTGTAGCCTATCTGATCGGCAAGACAGACGAGCTGGCCGCAAGCGTGTCCGGCGGCATAGACGCCGGATTAGGCAACGAAATAGGCAGGAATCTTGTCGGCGCCGGAAGCAGCGCTGCTAAATGGGGCGCGAAGCAGGTCAAGACCATCGCCGGATTTTTCAAATAAAAGCATGTCCGAAAAGTCGCTGTTTCTATGGATATTCTCCGCGGGCGCCGGAGCGGCTCTTTTTTTCGCGCTGCCGCAAAGCCCGGCTGTTGGCTCGGGCGCTTTGATCTGCGCCTTGTCCGCACTGTGCTTTGCCAGATACCGCCGGTTCGCCGGATTCGCCGCGGTATTTTGCTTCATTTTTGGTTTCTTTTATGCGGCTTTTCGCGCGGATCTGGTAGACACGAAGCTTCTTGGCAGCAATATGCGGGGCGCGGATATTTCAGGAGTAGTCGAGCGGGTCGATTACGCGGGCGAAAAGAACCGCGTTTTTTTGCGCGCCGGCGGCGGGCTTTTCCGCATATCCGTGCCGGCAGGCGAGCCGGTGACAAGAGCGATGTCTCTTCGCGCGAATCTTTACGCGCCTGGCGGAATTGACGCGCTGAACCGATTCGATTTCGCGCGGTGGAGCTTTTGGAGCGGTCTTTCCGGAATGGGCGCCGCCACAATGGTCTATGAGTGTTCCGATTGCGGGGCCCGCCGTTTGGCTCTGCGGGACCGCATTCACTACGCGGCGAATGACAAGCTGGTGGATTCGCTGGTTCTTGGCTATAAGTCCGCGGTTCCCCGGACCGAATACGACAGCATAAAGTCCGCCGGAATCGCGCATGTGATTTCCATTTCAGGATTTCATATGTCCCTTGTCGGGGGCTGGCTATTCGTCATTTTCATGATTGGCGTAAAAGCGCTGCTTCAGCGCTGGGTTCGAAGATTTCCGGCGCGAAATCTCGCGCTGCCGCTGACCATGGCCGCGCTCGCGCTATACCTGTCCGCATCGGGCGCCGGGGTTTCCGCCATACGTTCTTTCATCATGGCGGGCGCGGGATTCGCGGCCGTACTGCTGAACCGCAAAATCATGACGGTCCGCAGCGCCGCGCTGGCGTTTGCCGTCATGCTTTTGATAAATCCCTTCTGGATAGTATCGGCCGGATTTCAATTGTCTTTCGCCGCCGTGTTCGGCCTGGTGCATTTCTTGGATGCCCGCGGGCCGCGGCCGGACATGGGCGGGCTGCGCAAATGGGCTTGCCTCGCCGTTGGCACCTGCGTCGCCGCCGAGATATGGACTCTGCCGTTCGTGGTTTACCATTTCGGAGTTTTTACGGTTTACGGCGTGATTGGAAATTTTGTTCTGCTTCCGGTATTTTCTATCGGCGTGATGCCGCTGGTCATGCTTGGAGCCGCATCGGCGCCGCTCGGCTGGCGGCTGCCGCTTGATGTCGCAAACCGGATATTCGATTTAGTCATGCGCGCGGCCGATTGGATCGGGTCTTTGCCCGCGTCGCGGATTCATGCCATGGAGGTTCCGCCGCTGGCGCTGTTTCTGGTCTTTGCGGGAATGTTCTGCTTCCTTGTTAAGGAAAAGCGGCGGGCCGCGGTTTTATTCGCGGGTGCGGCCGCGCTTGTTTTATTGACTCCGCGGCCGGTTCTGCGAATGACTGCGGACGGCGAGGTTGTGAAATTTCATGACCGCTTCAATGCCGGATATTCCGAAAGGCATCCGTTCGTGATTCCGCGCGGGACAAGGCGTGCCGGCGAATGCGGGAAAGGCGTGTGCGAATGGAGGGCGAAAAACTGGTCCGCCGTTTCCATACAGCGGTTTGTTCCGCTCGCGTCGAATATCGGCCGGCTGTGCGAATTCGATTTTGTGATCTCGTATTTTCCGCTGGAACTTCCGGGTTGCCCCGAAAAGGTCCTGCGCGGCAGCGTCAGGATTTATGAAAGCGGGCGCGTCGAGCGGGTTGTCCCAAGGCGCTGGGGGGCTTGACCGGGCGGGCGGCGTTTTGCTAGCCTTGCTTTGGTGAGAAGGCTATTCGCATTTTTTCTTATTTTTATTTGCGCGGGGGCCCGCGGAGCCGAATACAACGCCGTGCTGGTGGCCGACATGGACAGCGGCAGGATTATTTATGAAGAGAGCGGCGGCGATCTGAACTATCCTGCGTCTCTTACGAAAATAATGACCCTGTATCTGACTTTCAACGCCTTGGAGCGCGGGCGGCTGAAGCTAGACCAGAACCTTATAGTGTCCAAGACGGCCGCGAATGCCAGGCCTGTCAAAATCGGACTGCCGGCCGGAAGCAAAATATCGGTCGAGAACGCAGTCAAGGCCGTGGCCGTCTATTCCGCAAACGACATGGCCGTTGTGCTGGCCGAAAATCTGACCGGAGCTGAGGGCAATTTCGCCGCAATGATGACGCGGACCGCCAGGGAAATAGGGCTGAAAAACACCAACTTTTCCAACGCGTCCGGCCTGTCCGACGAAGAGCATATCTCGACTGCCAGGGACATGGCTCTGCTCGCGATAGCGGTCAAAAAGCACTATCCGCAATACTGGCGCTTTTTTGCAATTCCATATTTCCAGTTCGAGGGCAAGTCCTATAAGAACGGAAACGGGCTGCTTGGAATTTACGAGGGATGCGACGGAATGAAGACCGGATTCACCAGCAAGTCGGGATACTCGCTGGTGGCGACGGCCAGGCAGGGCGGGCGGCACCTTGTGTCCGTGGTGCTGGGGGCGAATGGAAAGGCCGACAGGTCCGCGATTTCGCGCTCGCTATTGGATTTCGGATTCGGCAAAACGGGCAGATTTTCCGTATCGGGCGGTCCGGCTGCAAAAATTGGC
>JAITBM010000087.1 GCA_031283565.1 Rickettsiales bacterium | reverse complement strand
GTCTATCAGATTCTTCAACAAATAGCGCTGGCGCGAATGTTTTTTGACAACCTTGGATACACGCCAGTGCCGGCCGCTGTCAAAAAAGTCCAGCACCTCGTACTGCTGCGGGCAATGGGCTATGTATTCCGCACCCTGGCGGTCGCGCAGGACCGGAGTCATCAGCAAGCCGGGCTCATTGTGATCAAACAAACGGCCCTGCGTAAATTTAAAGCGATTTTTTTCTTCCGATTTCATAATGGCATTATTATGACAAGAATTTATATATTTGTCAAGCCTAAAAACTTACCGCAAATGTTATTCCGGCGAAATTATATGATCCGTTTCCGGGCGTAAGATCCCCATTTGAAAAATGACGCGTCGAAAACTCTGCATTATAGCCGCCGTCGAAACGATAGCCTATGAAGGCTTTTTCGCCAAAGTTGAATTGCGAATCCTGCTGCTCATCCGCAAATTCCTTGATGAACGCGCCTATTCCCATGCCAAAGTAAAAACCGCAATACCGCAATAAAACCGCATCCCATGATATGCCGGCCAATAAGTGCGATTTCTCGCGCACAGGGCGGTCCCGGTGATCCGCCAGATATCCGGCGTGAACGTTCAGCCGCGCGGGCAAGCGGAAAAATTCGGACGGCTGGCCGTACGAAAGCTCGAAATACTCGAAGCCCTCGAACCGCCAGTTCGGAATTATCAACTGCGACAGGGGGCCGCCGCCCGTGGAACGGCCCCATGTAAGAGATATCTGGTTTTGGTCCCCTCCGAATATCGGATCGCCGGCGATCGCCGGACCGGCGGAGACAAACAACGCTGAAATCAGGAATAATAATTTTTTCATGATGCTCGCTAGAAATTATAATTTATCCCGACGCCGGCGCCGTTGAACGGCAAGTTCGGCAAAGCCAGGGATCCGTTGGAAAAATGCTGCAATACAAGCTCTGCGCCAAAACGACCGCATCTATATCCCGTAAAAAAGCGGCTGCCGAACATGACCGAGCCGCCGATCGGCGAATCGGGATAGCGCGCAAGTTTCAGATAAGGCCCTATGCCCGCGCCCGCATAAAACGAATCGGTGCCGAATACGGCCACATCCTGGGTAATTCCGACCGCCGTCTGATTCACAGGCCTGTCGTAATTTTCGCCCCGCATTCCGACAAAGCTGATATTGCGGCGGCCTTGCAGACGAAAAAAACGATTGGGCTGGCTGTAATGCACAAAGATTTGGCTCGCGCCGCCAATGTCTACAAACGATGCGTGAATCTGATTTTCCGCCATGCCGAACATCGCGCTATCTGCAAGCGCCGCAACGGGCCTGGCCATAAATAAAGCAAACAGGATTTTCTTCATATTGGCAATCATATTTCATTGCCGCACGCAATACAAGCAGTATTTTTGCCACACGGATTCGCCGCGCCATCCTGACAAAATCATCACAAAAATAAACTGCCGCCAGCGGCGGCAGGAATAATATCCATCGCCAATACAAATACGGCACAGCTGCGCGAAAAATAGAAAAATGTCACGCGCGGGCAAGCTTTCAGTTTGTCCGGGCAATAACCGCCCGCCGAACATGCTGTTTTGCCAATATCGTCCCGTCATTCCCGCGCGGCGATGCCCCGACGGGCCGCCTCCGGCAGGCATGCTTCAAGCGGCAAATGGAATCAAAGAATGCGGCGACGGGCGCTGCGGCAAGCTGAAAGCGAATCGGAGGCGGCGCTAGTTTATCACAGCCTTGCGGCGCAGCCGCTTCAGCAGCTGGTCCGCCTGGAACGCCGCCTTTTTATATATCGCGCCCTGTTTCATCTCATCGGCCGTCCGGCCAGGTTTTCCGGCTCTTTTTCGCGCGCAAATCAAAAATGCGGAGCCGTCCTCTGCGGGGGACCAGGCCAGGTTGCCAAGGCCGGCCAATCTCGCGCGGATATCCGGCGCCAACTCGCTTTCCAGCGCAGTTATTTCCAGCGGCTCGGCGCCTATCCCGCGAGCCATGCCGGACGCCTCTTTGCAATCCGCCGGCTTAGCCAGCTTGCCGCGCGCGTATTCTGAAATTCCGAACAGTTTGATAAAAGTAATTTCCACCGGCGGATCTTTGTCTTTCTCCAAGCCGGCCGCCTCGCTCCTTATCTCTTCATCCGACACGGAGATCGCCGGGATGATCGAACGGGCTATCACTGCCTGCCACGCCATGGCCGCGCGGACAGCCAGCACCATCTGCCTGCTGTTCTTATGCTCTTTTATCACGGCGGCCGCATCTTTCTCGGAGGGCTCTATGTTTAGCTGCCGCGCATATTCCAGCTTGATGTAGTCATCCATTATCGCCGCCTTCGCGATTTCATCGCCGCGCAGATCCGGCATGATTCCTCGGCGTTCGGACACGTCCGCATCCGTTATCGGAATTCCGAACGCGCTGCCCACCACGCTTACCGCAAGGCACGGCCCCGAATAAAGCCCCAGCAGCAAAATCACGAAAATCCTCATTCCTATCTCCCCATCTTTATTTTGAAATTCAGCTTCCAAGACGAAACTCCTCGAAAGTCCATGTCGGGATTGGAGCCGCCGGCTATTTTAACGGAATTGTCCACGTTGTACAGCAGGGCCAGCTCCCAGCAGGGATGCTCGTAGTACACCCCCGCGTTGTACTTTTGAAACAGCCCGGCCTCCATATTGTAATTCCCGCTGCCGCGCAGCGACAGTCTGTCCGTAAAATGCGCGCCCCCTCCGGCCGTCAGCTCGGAAACTTTGCCCGCCTCCAGAAACGCGTCGTCGGCCGCTTCGAACTGCACGGTCCATATATAGCCCGCCGACACGTAATTCCGCCCGCCCACGCGCACATCCGTCTCCACATGCCGGACATCCAGATCGTCCCTGGACAGGCGGAACCGCCCCAGCACGCTGAGCCAGCCGTACGGGTCGGCCGACAGGCGCCCCACGTAGTCAGACGCGCCGTTGCGATATCCGCTGTTCACGTCCGGCTCGCTGTCCGCGCCCATGTCGTACGTCTGCCCTATGAAAGCCCCGGCGCTACGCCCGTCCGCGTCCGCCCATGTCCACGAAACGCCATAATCCGCATAGGCGCCGTTCGCCCACAGATCGTACCCCGCGTATCTGCTGCTCGAAAACAGAGACACGTCGGACAGAAGCGAGCCCGTGGAATCAAGGTTCAAAAATCCGTCTCCGCCAGACTTGCCCGCAATGGTCATGCGGATCTTCGGCTTTATTATATGCACGGCCGAATCGCTGCGCCGCACGAACGGCATCTCCCAATCCGCATAGGCCGACGGAAGCAGGCGGTCATGCCGCCCGTCCGCCCCGGATATTTCATTGTACTGATACAAATCTCCGCGCGCAGCCGCCGACAGGGTTATTTTCTGCCATGCTATTTCCATCGGGAATATCAGGCGCGCCTCTCCAATGGCGCGGTTTATGCTGGCCGGCCCAGACGATATTCTGAGCACGTCCGCCCCAAGCTCGGAATAAAGCCCGCCGCCAAGCGGCGCCATGTAAGCCCCGTGCAGGCGAGGCAGTATGTTGCCCGCCGGCAGCGACATTCTGTCCGTTGTCAGCTCTTTGCGCAGCTCTTGGAATATGTTCGCCTCGGCGGTCGCGTAGCCCCGCTCCGCGAAAGCCTCAAGCCGGCTGCTCGATTCAAGGAACGGCTGCGCGGAATAAAATCCGTATTGCTGCAAATAGGTCGTGTCCGACGCCCTTTGCAGATTCAGCCTGAGCCTCATGGATTCACCAAGATCTATGGAGTCCCGGCTGAGAAAATGCCAGCGGCTCAATCCCGCCCTGTTTCTGGTATGCGACACGGCCGAGTCAAAAGAGGCATGATCGAGCCTCAGCCTGTGCTCGACCTCGAGCATCGGATTTTCTTCCGTCAAAACCGCCGCCGTAAGTGTCGCGTCGTGGTGTTCCGAAAACGACAGGTAGAACGGAATCCCTATCTTGGTCCCCATGTTGGTGGTCGATCCGAACTCCGGCATCAAAAATCCGGACCGGTGCTTTACTGTCGGATCCGGCTGCGAAAACACGGGAAGCCACAATACCGGCAGCCCGAATATGTCCATCCAGAAATCGTAAAAGTAAAAATTTTTTTCGGACGCGTCGTGCCTCATCCTCCGCGCGTGCATGGTCCACGCGTCGTAGTCGTCGCAGCCGTGGCATGCCGTATAGGACACGCCGGCCCCAAGCGTGATATCCCCGTCCTTGTCCAGGCTTCGCGCCGTGAGGAACACATGCTCGCTCCATTCCATCCGCATGTCTTTCAGCTCCATGGATCCCTTGGCCGCATGCGCGTTCTGAAGCGTCATCTTCTGACCGCCGGTCAGAATAATCTCCGTTTTTCCGCTGGCCCGCATGTCCCCGGATTTCGCGCCGTAGACTATTTTGTCGGATCTTATGTCTTTGTAGTCCAGGGGCGCGGCGAAAGCCGGCATCGATGCGGCCGCCAAAAATATCAGAATCTTTCTCATTTTCGAAAGACCGCAAGCAAGGCC
>JAITBM010000017.1 GCA_031283565.1 Rickettsiales bacterium | reverse complement strand
GGACGGCGAACACGATTTCGGGCGCATAGATTTTCATGGCGAGAGATATTTTTTTTCAAGATTGACTATTACGCGAACGATATGCAAAGCCATTCGCCGGATAAATCTAACCCAACTTTTACCCGCCGCGTTCTCACGATTATGCGAGCCGACGAATACTAAATTGCAGATTTATATACGGAATAATCGCTGCGATTTGCATTTTATATATGGAAAAATCGGTGCGAAATTACATTTTCTATACGGAACCGCAAAAAAATACTTTCGCATATTATAGCAACAAAAAGTAAAATTACCTATATTTATTACTTGCAAATGTAATAATTATATGTAATAATTAGGGCAAGAAAGGTAAAAATATGGCGCAGACGAATAAAATTACAAAAGCAATGCCGTCCGCACTTAAAAGTGTGTTGACCGGTTTTGGCGAAAATCTTAAAACTGCCCGCAAGCGGCGCGGTCTGTCGGCGCGTGTTGTCGCCGAAAAAATCGGCATGGACCAGCGGACTATCCTTGATGCAGAAAAGGGCAAGCCAACGACGGCGGTTTCAACCTATGTTGCCTTGCTGTGGGTTTATGATATGCTGGGGGCTTTCCGCGAAGTTGCAAATCCATTGAAAGACGAAACAGGCATGCGCCTTGCCGCCGCACGGAAAAAGAAAACCATAAAATCGGAGTTGGATAATGACTTTTAAAAACAATTCTTGTTTTATTTATATCACGCTTCCTGGAACAACCGCGCCAATTACGGCGGGAAAATTTGTGCTGGAAAACGGCGTTGGCAATTTCGTTTATGGACAATCATATCTGTCGCGGCCTGACGCAGTGGCGATTGACCCTGTGGAATTGCCATTATCGGAAAAAGTTTTTACAACCGCGAAAATGGGCGGGGTATTCGGCTCGCTCCGCGATTCTTCGCCTGACCATTGGGGGCGGCGCGTAATACAAAAAGAGTTAGACCGGCTTGATGTGTCGGAAACGGAATATCTGTTGAAATCGCCGGACGATAGAATCGGCGCGCTGGGTTTCGGACTAAATAAAGAGCCGCCAGCCCCGTTTTACGGATTCAATAAAACTCTTGATTTGGAACGCTTGCAAAACATAGCAGACAAAATCGTCGCCGAGGATTATGACAATCTGGCAAAAGACAAGGAAATCGTGCAGGCGGAAGAATTATTATTGGTCGGAACATCTATGGGCGGCGCGCGTCCAAAGGCGGTGGTGTCGGACGGCGATAATATATGGCTTGCAAAATTTAATACGGATAAAGACCGCTGGAATTGTGCGCTGGCGGAACACGCCTTATTGAACCTTGCCGCGTCATGCGGATTAAATGTAGCGCACAGCAAAATTATGAAAATCGGCGGCAAAGATGTCCTGCTGGTAAAACGATTTGACCGCGAGCGGGTAGTAGACGAATTTTTGCGGCACAGAATGTTCAGCGCATTGACGGCCTTGCGCGGCGATGACAGCGCGACAAGCAAAGAGAACTGGTCGTATCTTGCGCTGGTGGAAGAGTTGCGGCGGTTTGGCGTTGCACCCAAGGAAGACGCAAAGGAATTGTTTATGCGCATGGTATTCAATGCGCTGATAACGAATAATGACGACCACCCGCGCAATCATGCTTTTATTGCGACAGAACGCGAAAATTGGCGGCTGTCGCCGGCGTATGATTTGACACCTGCGCCGATGATAGCGCAGGAGCGGCGCGATTTGTCAATGATTGCGGGAAGCCGCGGCCGCTGGGCGAACAAAAAAAATCTGCTGTCGGAATGCGGGCTGTTTTTGTTGGAGCCGAAGCAAGCAGAAGCCATAATTGACATTATGGCGGAAGTTGTAAAAAAAGAATGGTATGCTAAAATGCGGCACGCAGGCGTAAGTGAATCCGATTGCGAAAAACTCCGCCCCGCATTTATATATGACGGTTTCTGGACAGAATGAAAAGGAAAATTAAAGTGATAGATAACAAGAAAGAAATTGAACGAGCGGCGTTGCATAAAACTATTTGGGATTTGGCGAACGATTTGCGCGGCGCGGTATCGGGCTGGGATTTCAAACAATATGTTCTTGGAATGTTGTTTTACCGCTTTATTTCAGAAAACCTTGCAAGTTATGTAAATAGACTTCAAGAGTCAGGTTTTGATTATGCAAAACTTCCGGATAATGAAATTGACGACGAACAGCGAAATTATATCCTTACCGCCAAAGGATTTTTCATAAAGCCGTCAGAATTATTCCAGAATGTTCGCGAACGGGCAAAGACAGACGCGAACTTGAACGAAACGCTTGAAAACATTTTCAACAGCATTGAAAATTCGGCAAAAGGAACCGGGTCGGAAGCGGACATTGCGGGCTTGTTTGACAATATAGATTTCAACAATGAAAACTTGCTGGGCAAAACTGTGCAGAAACGCAATGAACGCCTGACGAAAATCCTGAACGGCATAGGCGATTTGGAATTGGGAAATTATGGCGATAATACCATAGATGTTTTTGGCGATGCCTATGAATACTTGATGACAATGTATGCGGCAAATGCGGGCAAGGTCGGGGGCGAATTTTTTACACCGCAGGAAGTTTCTGAACTGCTGACAAAAATAACGCTTGTCGGCAAAACGGAGGTGAATAAGGTTTATGACCCTGCCTGCGGTTCTGGATCGCTGTTGTTGAAGTTTGCAAAGATTCTGGGCAAGGATAATGTCCGCAACGGCTTTTACGGGCAGGAAATCAACCCGTCCACATACAACCTTTGCCGGATAAATATGTTTTTGCACGATATAAACTATACCCAGTTTGATATAGCGTGCGAAGATACTTTGACCTCGCCCCAGCACGAAAGCGACGAGCCGTTTGAGGCAATAGTTTCCAATCCGCCCTATTCGGTGAAATGGGACGGCGACGCAAAC
>JAITBM010000075.1 GCA_031283565.1 Rickettsiales bacterium | reverse complement strand
CGTCCACGACCGGCGTCCGAAAAATCCGGCCCGCATTTTTTCGACATTGCCGTGATCCGACGTTATCAAGACCGCGCCGCCAAGCTTCAGCGCCGCGGGCACTATTTTCGCAAGGCATGCGTCCAAAAATTCCAGCGCCTTTACCGTCGCGCCAATATTCCCCGTATGCCCGACCATGTCTCCGTTGGCATAGTTCATTATCACCGCGTCGAACCTGCCGATGTTTTTCAAAAACTGGGACGTTATCCCCCGGGCCGCCATTTCGGGCGCGATGTCGAAAGTCGCGACATTCGGGCTCGCCTCAAGAATCTTTTCTTCGCCCGGGTAATCGATCATCCTCTCCGCGTCGAAAAAATATGTGACGTGGTTGTATTTTTCCGTCTCCGCAAGCCTCAGCTGAGTGATTCCGTTTCCGGCCAGCACGTCGCCCAGCGTATTTTTTACCTGCGCGTCCGGGAGCAGGGCGGGGCAGTCTTTATCCAGGCCGTCGCCGTATTGCGAGAAACACAATATGTTCTTCGTTATCTTCGATTCGACAAGCCTTTTCAAGAACTGCCTTGCGCGGTCCGCCCTGTAATTGAAAAACAGCACCCCATCGCGCGGGCCGATTGCCGGCGTTCCCGCAAAACGCACGGGCTTTATGAATTCGTCCGTTTTTCCGGCGCGGTAGCTGGCCGATATCGCGCTGGCGATATCGATCCTGACTGGCTCCGCGCGGCCCGATATGGCCGCGAAAGCGGCGTCCGTCCTGTCCCAATTGCCGTTGCGGTCCATCGCGTAATAACGGCCCTCCAAACTTCCGAACCTGGCGCCGGGAACGCCGGCGCGGATCATTTTCACGTATTTCTCAGCCGACCTGGGATCCACGTCCCGCCCGTCCGATATGAAGTGCCAGATTATTTCATGCCCGGATCTGGCGGCAATCTTTGCAACTTTGATCGCGTCCCCTGCATCCGCGTGCACCCGCCCGTCCGAAGAAAGCCCGACAAAGTGCACCGCGCCCTTCGTTTTGCGCAGAAACGCCGCCAAATGCTTGTTCTTCGACAGGTCTTCGAGCTGGAATCGGCGCAAAAACTGGTTCACCACGCGCCCGGCCCCCATGGTTATGTGCCCGACCTCGCTGTTGCCCATGGTGCGCGGGGGCAGTCCGACTTCGGCTCCGGACGCCCCGAGCAGCATGTTCGGGTATTTTGCCGCCAGTCCGTTATAAAAAGGCATTTTAGCGCGCGACACCGCGTTTCCGCTGCCGGACGGCGCCACTCCGAACCCGTCAAGAATGCACAATACAACTGGCTTTGTCATGATTTATCCCTTTGTTTCAATTTGCCGCGCGGTAGCATACCTCGCCGCCATCCGGGCAGCATGCGTATTCCCCCGAACTCATTTTTGTCAGATTCTCGCGCTCCAAACAAGATGGCGGGGCGGGGGTGTCCGCAAGGACATAGCAAACTTCGCCGTTTTTCGGACAACAGGCGTAATCTCCGGAATTCATTCTGGTCAGAACTTCGCCGGATTCGCAATTGGCCGCGCGATTATCGGATTCCGCGGGCAGGGGGACCTCAGCCGCGCTTATTTCCGCCGCCCCGGCGGGCGGGGAGGGAAGGACTGTCGGAACACCGACGCCTTCTGTCAAAACCTCGGGCCCGGCGGCGGGCCGCTCATCTGGTTTAGCCGGCTGGCCGGACGAAGAATCCTTATCAGCCGACGGACGGACGCCGCTTTTGATGCCGCGCGAGAAAATCGAAGACCAAAAGCCTTGTTTTTTCGCGGCGACGGATTCCATCGCGCCGGCATTGCTTGTCGATATTGCGGCGGACGGCGATTCCGCCACGGGCGGCGGAGCATTCTTGCGCTTCGCGGCATTTGCCGCCGTGTCGAGCTTTGCCTTGTCCAGCCGCTGCTTTTCCAAAGCCTCGGCCATGGCTGTAGCCAAGGCCATGGCCTGCGCCTGCCACATCTCTTGCATTTGCGGCGTTACGATTGTCTGATGCGAGCCGCCGCCCAGGCGCGAATCCCCGGACACTATGGTGACCCTGGCCTGATCGTTGTTCTGCAAATAATCCGGAACATTGCTGACAAACAAAGAATCGGCGCAGCCCGCAAGCAAGGCGGCCGCCGCAATGCCGGCCGAAGCCGCATGCAAAATGCGCCCAAAATTATTCGCACTAATCATATCTTATCCTTTTGCCGCAAGATTATAACAGAAAAAGGAAGCATAAGAAAGCACTACTGTTCGCTCGTACTTTTCCTATGCGCGCTCGCGGTAATAAAAAAAATAAAAGGCGGGCCCGGGGGAATTGCAGATACAAAACTATACATAATATATATTATGCGCCTTTTTTGTGAGCAACAACAACCCCCTTTCGCGACCTGCTCGCCCACCCTGTTTGTCATTAGGAAAAGCACTATTGTAAAGCGTTACTTTCAGCCTCGCTTCTCGCCCGCGTTCCCATTAACAATACCGTGTCCTAAATAATAAAGGTGTCATCCCGGGGCCCACCCGCGGGATCCAGGTCATGGGAACGCGCGGCGAAGCCGCGCGACAAAACAGGAAAAGCACTGCACTATTCGGTCTCGCTTCGCTCGTCATATTACCTGGATCCCGCGGTCACGCCGCGGGATGACACCGGTGGAGTAGATGGAGCGGATGTATCTAGAAAGTCAACGGTGGAGCGGCGAAGCCGCGCGACAAAGCG
>JAITBM010000001.1 GCA_031283565.1 Rickettsiales bacterium | reverse complement strand
AGCACCGCATCCGCTATCAGTCCGAATTTGCCGTAAATTATCAGCATGAACAGCGCTATTATAAGCACACCCCACAGGCATGCCCTCTTGCCGGCCTCTATCGTGTCGGTTCCAAGCGCCGCGCCCACTGTCCTTTCTTCTATTACGGACAGGGGGGCCGGAAGGGCCCCGGACCGAAGCATAACGGCTAGATTCTGCGCCGTCTTGGTGGTAAAATTGCCGCTTATCTGCCCGCGGCCGCCTATTATTGGCTGCCTTATGATCGGTGCAGACAGTACTTTGCCGTCCAGGACTATGGCAAAGCGCTCGCCGACATGCTCTGTTGTAAGTTTTGCAAATTTCCTTGCTCCGATCGAATCGAACACCTGGGTAACAACCGGCATATTCTGATCAAAAGAGGCTTGCGAATCGGTCAGGCTTTCGCCCGACAATTCGATCTTGGAATATACCGGCATCAGCCCCCCCCCCTCGGCATAGGGCAAAAATTCAGTCCCGTGCGGCGCCTTTCCGGACGCAATTTGCTCAGCAGTGATGTTCTCGTTCACAAGGTGGAAGCTCATTTTCGCAGTCGTGCCCAAGAGCTCTTTTATGCGTTCCGGATTATCTACACCTGGCAGCTGCACAAGAATATATTTTCCGCCTTGCCTTTGAATGACGGGTTCTTTCGTTCCGAATTCATCTATGCGGCGGCGCACTATTTCTATCGACTTGTCCAGCGCGTCAGACAGTATCTTGTCCTGATCCGCATAGCTTACCTTTACCGAACTGCCGCTGGATGAAACATTCGCGTCCGGCAGTACCGATTTTATGCGCCCCTTCGCCTTCGACACCTCGGCAGGATCCCGCACTGTCAGAGAAACCATTCCGTTCTCATTGCGCAGGTCCGAAAAGCGCAGAAGACCCTTTTCGCGATTCAGCATGGCGCCGCGCACCGAATCGTACAAGGATGCGCCCTTTTCCTTCATCATTGCGTCTACATCCACCGCCAGCAAAAGTTGCGCACCGCCCCGAAGGTCCAGTCCCAGACTTATCGGGGCCGCAGGCATATATCCCGCCGTCTTCGGCAAAATCGTGGGCATAGCCATGGCCACGCCAAACGCCGCCACCGCCAAGGTCAGTATCTTTTTCCACATGTTCCGCCCCCTCGATCCTAGGCAATATTGGCGACCGCTGATTTCGGAATTTCTATCACCACTCCGTTAGCTATCTCCACTTTCAGCGTCGCCTCGCCTATTTCCCTTATCGTTGCGTAAATTCCGCCGGCGCATATTATGCGGCTGCCAATTTTAAGCCCATTCAACATTTTCTTGTATTCATCCATGCGCTTCTTGTTTGGGCGCAGCATGAAGAAATACATGAATCCGAATATCAGCAGGCACCATACTATCATCATCACTGTTGATCCGCCCCGCGGAGAAGCCGCCACATTTTCCATATCTAATCCTTTTTTATGTCTTGTCTGGAATATAGCAGTAAAATCCCCGCATTGTAAAGACTTTTATCATTTTTGTGGTGAGGCTGCGTGCAAATTGGCCTCGGCCCAGGATGACAGAGTATCCTGGCAGGACGGGATTGTGTTCTGTCGCCTTGATAGGATTACATGATCAACAGCATGCCGGTTTCATGCGCGACAAGCTGTCATAATAGCATATGAATTCACACAAATTTTGATATGTCTTCGTCGGAATAAGCGCCGCTGCTCGCTTCAACGCTCTATTCATGTTTAGCCAGTTCCCGTTGACAGCATATGGTTTTGTATCAAAATGCGAAGTCATCAATAATAAATTATCTCGTTATCGGTATATGCCGCATCGGCGAAAACCGGATCAATTCGCCTGCCATGTGCGGAATATTCCTGTCGAATTCTCAGCATTAAATAACTAGATAAAAAAGAAAAGCTGTAGTTTGCGGCCTTATCTTCATTATGATAAAGCGCTTTGGAAAGAACTATATGCTCGTGCCAGTTCACTATGATTTTTGCACAGGCTTTAATCGCGCATATTCATCCGCACCACAGGGATGTTCGTTCGGGACCTTGAATAAGTCCATGTTTGGGCGATGCCGTATAGTTCAGACATTGTAATCAGCAAAGGCAAAAGAGCAGGCGCGGAGCGCCTTTTTGTCTTGGACTCCGCATGGCCTAGGGGTCATCTGTTATAAAATAGTTGCGCCGCAGTGCAAATGTGGCGGGCGAAGACCAGCGGGGTCATTCCTAAACATGATTTATTCAATTTCCCCGACCGCCATTTTGGTGGTTGTCATACGGGTGGCGGATCGAGCTATTCTGCCGTCCGGCAAATAAAAAGGGAAAGTCATGAAAATAATATTTGCGGCCGCCGCCGTAATAATTTTGTCCGGGCAAGCAGGGGATGCCACATTTAAGATATGCAAAAAAGCTGTTCCTGCAATATGGATTTGCCGAGATGAAATTGCAATTGATATGAAAGAAATGACGCGCTGTATCACGCTGACGGTATCTCGACCTGTTTTACTTGCTGTTCGGACTACCTTGAGTTCCGGAACATCATGCAGAATTGTTGATAACAATGACTTGCCATGCCATGCCCCAACTCGCACCCTTATTAGCTTTTATACAGTGAATATTTGCAAGTGACAAAAATTAATGGCTAAGACGACATGAACTCTTACGCTTGCACAAAATGAAGGTGTCAGCCGCCATGCTATGGCGGCATGTCCTTTTTATTTTATGAATCTGGCGGCGGATTCGGATATCAGGCGGTCGGCTTCGGCTTTTCCCTTATAGCCAGACACTTTTATCCACTTCCCGGCTTCAAGATCCTTGTAGTGCTCGAAGAAGTAGGCTATCTCCTTGCGCTCATGCTCTGGAATATCGGCTATGTCTTTGATTTCTTGGTTTATCGGGTCGATTTTGTGAGACGGGCGGCATACTATTTTTGGATCCGGGCCGGCTTCGTCGCTGGTGTCAAGAACTCCGATCGGCTCTATGTCGGTTATGACGCCGGGCATTATCTGATGGCTGCAAAGAAGCACTATATCTATCGGATCTCCGTCCTCGGCCAGAGTATCCGGAATATATCCGTAATTGAACGGATACATGAGCGGGGTGTGCAGGAATCGGTCGACTTCAAGTCTCTTGTATTTGTGGTTGAATTCATATTTTACATTCGTACCTTTCGCGATTTCTATAAATGCTTTCATTTTTTTGCTCCTTAAGCTCGTTTATGTTTTTTTCTCTCTATCGGGTCCAGATATCGCTTGCGCAGCCGGATTTCGTTGGGCGTTGCCTCAACCAGCTCGTCGTCCTGTATATAGGACAATGCTTCTTCCAGCGACATTTTTCGGGGCGGCGCAAGAAATATCTTTTCATCCGACATGGTGGTGCGCATGTTGGTCAGCTCCTTGCCTTTGACGGGGTTGACCTCCAAATCGTTTTCCTTTGTATGCTCGCCTATTATCATGCCGCCGTAGACCTGCGCCTGCGGCCCTATGAATAATGTGCCGCGCGGCTCCAAATTATGCAAAGCGTAGGATGCGGCCTCCCCGTTTTCCATGGATACCAATACGCCGGGGCGGTAAGTATCTATGTCGCCGCGATATTCGCCATATTCGGAAAAAACGCGGTTCATTATCCCGGTTCCGCGCGTGTCCGTGCGGAATTCCGACAGATAGCCGATGAGTCCGCGCGACGGCGCGGAAAAAACTATGCGGGATTTCCCGGCACCCGATGGCTTCATCTCGACTATGGAGGCCTTGCGCCTGGTCATTTTTTCGATCACTGTGCCGCTGTATTCGTCGTCAACATCTATCACGACCTCCTCTATCGGCTCTTTGCCGTTCTCGGTCTTGATGACGCGCGGGCGCGATACGGAAAGCTCGAATCCTTCGCGTCTCATGGTTTCTATAAGGATTCCGAGCTGCAGCTCGCCGCGTCCGGAGACCTCGAACGATTCGTTGGCAGCCGATTGCGACACCCGCAGGGCTATATTAGTCTCGGCTTCCTTGAACAGGCGATCCCCGATCATTCGGGACGTAAGCTTTTTCCCGCCGGATTTTCCGGCCAATGGCGACGTGTTGACTGAAAAGGTCATGGTAAGAGTCGGAGGATCTATCGGTATTGCCGGGATTGGAACACTGATTTCTAGAGATCCAAGCGTGTCCGCAACCGTCGCCTTGGTAAATCCAGCCACCATGACAATATCTCCGGCGCTTGCTGAATCAAGCGAGATCCGCTCGATTCCTTTGAATCCGATGAGTTTTGTGATTTTGGCTTGTTCAATCGTTTCCCCTTTCATGTTTATTGCCTTGACCGCCTGGCCCACGCGAACGGTGCCGGACGATATGCGGCCGGTAAGAATCCGCCCGACATAGGGATCGGCCTCCAATGTCGTGGCCAGCATTGAGAACGGCCCTTCGGCGTCCAGTCGACCGGGAACAGAATCTGGCGCCGGAACATGGTCAACTATCAGCTGGAACAGCGGGATAAGGTCTTTTTTTCCGTTATCAACGTCCCTGAGCTCTCGCACAGCCCAGCCGTCGCGCCCAACGGCAAAGACATACGGAAAGTCCAGTTGGGAATCGCTGGCGCCGAGCTTGTCGAACAGGTCGAATGTTTCGGACAAAACTTCTTCGGGCCGCGCGTCCGCGCGGTCTATCTTGTTTATGCATACTATGGGTCTCAGGCCCAGCTTCAGCGCCTTTGACAAGACGAATTTTGTCTGCGGCAGCGGCCCCTCGGCTGAATCGACCAAAAGGACCACACCGTCCACCATTGACAGAATGCGCTCCACTTCGCCACCGAAATCTGCGTGGCCCGGCGTGTCCACAATGTTTATTTTATATTCGCCCCATTGTATCGACGTCGGCTTGGCGGATATGGTGATTCCGCGCTCGCGCTCCAAATCCCCGCTATCCATGACGCGGTCCGCCACTTTTTCATTTTCGCGGAAAGTTCCGGCCTGTTTCAATAGGTTGTCCACCAGCGTCGTCTTGCCGTGGTCCACGTGCGCTATGATTGCGATGTTTCTTATCTTCATTCAATTTTTCTTTAATAAAACTGGTAGCGGCGGAGGGACTCGGACCCCCGACCAAAGGATTATGATTCCCGTGCTCTACCAACTGAGCTACGCCGCCTTGATTGGCCGATTATACTCCATGTTCTGCCATTTGTCAAAAAACGCGCCCCCAATTTTGGCGCGTCCGCCCATGAGCGGCCGCAATGCCGCAGGTATGTTCACGGATCCGTCTTGATTCTGATGGTTTTCCATAAGTGGAACAAGAACGCGGGGAAGCGCTATGCCGGTGTTGTTCAGCGTTGCGCAAAAACGTACAGTCCCGTCGGCGGCGCGGTAGCGAGTGTTCGTGCGCCGCGCTTGAAAGTCTCCTATCATCGAGCAAGAGCCGAGCTCGCGGTATTTGTTTTCGCTCGGCACCCAGGCCTCCACATCTTGCATTTTTATTTTGTTGAAGCCCATGTCGCCGGTGCAGGCTTCGAGAATCCGGTACGGCAGCTCGAAATCGTCCATGACCTCGCATGCGTTGCCCAAGAGGAAGCCGAACATCTCTTCCTGCTGTTCCGGCCTGCAATAGGCGTACTGCTCGACCTTGTGGAACTGATGCACGCGGATAAGGCCGCGCGTGTCGCGTCCCGCAGATCCCGCTTCTTTGCGAAAGCACGGCGAATAGCCCGCGTACAATACAGGCAATGCCGATTCATCCAAGATCTCGTTCTGGTGAATACTGTTTAAGACTATTTCGCATGTTCCTGCAAGGCAGCGGTCCGTTCCTTCAAGCATGAAAACATCGCCCTTCATGACCGAGATATCCGAGCCCCTGAAATGCCCCGCGTCGAACACCGCCTGCGGCTTCGTTATTGCCGGAACCTGCATATAGGCAAAACCTTTTTTTATAAGTTTTTGCAGCACGTATGTCTGCACGGCCAGATCCAGCTCAGCCAGCTCGCCGCGCAGGTTGTAAGTCCGGCTGCCGCAAATCTCGCCTATTTTTGCTGCATCCCACCAATTGTTCCCGTCCATCAGGTCGCATTGCCCGCGCGGCTCGAAATCGAATTTGCGCGGCTCGCCGACGCGCCGGATCTCGATATTTCCGGAATCGTCCGCTCCGATGGGCGCATCCTTGGACGGTATCTGCGGCACGTTCAAAAGCAGATCGCGCAGCACGGCTTCTTTTGCGTCGAGCTCCGCGGCGTCGACCGCTATCTCGTCACTTATTTTTTTTGATTCGGCTATCAGTTCCTTCTTATTTTCCGCGCCAGGCATCTCGCGCGAAATTTTGTTTTTTGCGGCTGTCTTGGCCTCGGTGATCGTTTTGAGCTCCCGCACGCGGGCGTCCAGGGCTATTATATCGTCCACATGATCATCAACGCCCTTGACCTTGCAGGCCCATTTGACCGTTTCGGGATTTTCCCTTATAAATTTTATGTTCAGCACGCTTTCCTCGGTTTTTAGGATTATTTTTTGTTCAAGAACGCTATGGCATCCATGGCGGCCTCGCACCCCCATCCCGCGGCCACGCAGATTTGCATCTTGTTGCCGGATCGGACATCGCCCGCAACGAACAATCCTTCTGCTATTCTGGTGCCGTCGGCAGCCAGCTTGCCCAATTGATCCCTGGCATATTCTTCATCAAGGAAATCGGTATTGGCCTCATGCCCTATGGCCACAAACAGCCCGCTGATGGATATTGTCTTTCCGTCCTTTGTTTTCAATGACGAAAGGCCGGACTCGTTTCCGGCGAGCGATTCGATTTCGGTGCCGAACATACATTCGATATTGTCCGTATCCGCAACGCGTTCCACTAAAACATCTTCCGCGCGGGTAAATGCTTCCTTTCTATAAATTATATAGACTTTTTTTGCCAGATTTGCCAGATACAGCGCGTCGTTCAGTGCGGAATTGCCGCCGCCATAGACCGCAACATCCTTGTCCTTGTAAAAAAATCCGTCGCATGTCGCGCAATAGGACACGCCTTTGCCGGAAAATTCTTTCGCACCCTCGATGTCGAGTTTTTTCGGGCTCGCTCCGGTTGCGATTATGACAGCGCGGGCTTCCAGTTCCCCGCCATCTGCCGCAACACGCCAGCCGCCGCCGATCTTGTCTATTTTCGTGCAGCTTTCCGCTTTAAATTTTGCTCCGAAGCTTTCCGCCTGTTTTTTCATGAATTCGGCCAGTTCCAATCCGCTGCCGGCAAATCCCGGATAATTTTCCAGTTTTGGTATTCCGGCCATCTGGCCGCCCAGAGTTCCACCGAGCAGCACCAAAGTGTTCTTGTTCGCCCGCGCCGCATATAGCGCCGCGGTGAAGCCCGCCGGACCGCCCCCCAGAACAATAACATCATAGTCCATAGTAAATCCTTGTATCCATTAATGGCGCAAAGAGTATCACTTTTGACCAAAAATGCAAGCTATGTTTCTTGAATTGCCGCAAAAACATGCACATAAGCCGCTTTTGCGTCAAACTTTGCGTAAAATGTTTCGAAAAAATAAAACCGCCTTACACTGCAAGAAAAGAATTTTTCAAATTCATTCGGTAAATGCCATATTGTTTTTCGAGCCAGCAAGACAATTTGTTGATTTTTATGGTATTTCCATGTAAAATAGCAATCTGGAGCATAAATTGGACAAATTGCTGAAACTTTTGCCGAATCTAACGTTTTATATGAAGCATTTGAAATGCGGCGCATATTTCCATGTCCGGCTTTTTTTCGAGAGCGCGAAAAAAGAGGCGCGAAGAGAGTTTTTCCGGCAATCGTCAAAATTCCGCGCAATGGAATATGTCGAACCCAGCAATAAATCGGTTCCGACAAGGCCAGGAAAGCTTTTTGCGCCCCCGACCTTGGCGGTCTGCCATTGCGCCGGAACTGCTTCCGGACGAAAAGCATATTTATTCGGTAAAATTCGGATAACTTATAACTGAAACCATAAGGAATGAAAATGAAATATAAAAATATTGTCTGGTTCGCCGCGGCTGCGTTGCTTGCTTCGTGCGATAGCGAAAGCCCGCTGGATTTTGTGAAGAAAACGACATTGAACGACACGTACGAATATTGCATGAATCTTCATGGCAACAAGAAGTATTGCGGGTGCGAAATGGCAGACTTGAAAAAGTCGTTCCCGTGGGGTGATTATATGGACGCGGTGGACGCTCTTGCGGGGGAAGAAAACCATGTGGCGGCGGTCATGGCAAGGCATGGGGGCGATCGCGCGAAGACGCTGGCAGAGCTAAACTGCAAGAAGTGTCATTTCGAAACAGCAATGAGCTTGGTGCAGGTGTCGCCAAGCCCGCGTTGCAAGCAATTCCTTCCCGGGGAATAGCCGGCTGCTGCGTCCGGCCATCCGCGCAATCGGTAAGTAAGACATGCGGCGATGTTGCGCTCTTCCGCGGCGGTATCACAGGGTAAGCACGATGTACTTAGTCCCGCCGCCACAAATGTTTTTTTCATGGTACCGCGTTTTTACCGCGTTGAACTCGCCGGGCGCAATCTTAAGCCCGGCGAGGTTGGCTTGGGGAAAAATCCAGTCATAATATTCATCGTGATCGGTGCCTATGATGATCCTGCCATCCTTTAAAATAAAGGATGAGAGAGATTTTAAGAATTCAGCGGATAACAGGCGGCGCTTTTCATGCCGGCCTTTCGGCCACGGATCAGGGTGCAGTATCCAAATTTCTTCGAACTGTCCGGAATTTTGCGATAAAAGTTTCCGAACATCATCCGGCCATATTCGTATGTTTGCGTATTGAGGCAGCAGGCTGCCGGATTCATCCGCCATGCGGGACAAAAGGGAGGCGACGCCGTTTATGAAGGGTTCTGCCCCGATGATGGTTTTGTCAGGATGGACGGCTGCGAGTTCGATCAAATGCTCGCCCGTGCCGAATCCGATTTCCAGTATCCCGCCGCAGAATGCATCCGGCGCGAGGCCGGACAGCAGACTTTTGATCAGATGCTGCCGCCGTGCGGACAGGGAGCGGCGCCTGGTGCGTCCAAAAGTTCGGATTAAAGGTATTTTTGCAATCGTCATGTTTTTAGTATAAAATTGCTGGAGCAAAAAGGCAAATTAAATGCGTAGGGGATTTCAAAAAGATATGATAGCGAAAGTGCTCGGCGGCGCGCCGAAGCATACTTTGGCGGACTTGGAGAAAATGTATCCGCCGCGCGATCTGCCGGTTGGCGCAATGGTGTCGCGCTTCGCGCCGAGCCCGACGGGCTTCATGCATATAGGAAACTTCTACGGCATGATGATCGACAAAAAATTGGCGCAGCAATCCGGCGGCGTATTTTTTCTGCGCATAGAGGATACGGATTCCAAGCGCGAAGTCGCAGGCGCCGTCGATCTGATTTTATATGCCGCGAAAGTTTTCGGCCTTGTTCCGGATGAAATGCCCGAATGCGCCGCCACGTACGGTCCCTATTTGCAAACGGAGCGAAAAGACATATATAAAAGCGTCGCGGCCGAATTGTTGGAAAGGGGGCTGGCCTATCCGTGCTTCCTGTCCGCTTCTGAAATTGAGAATATCCGCAGCATGCAGAAATCGGCCGGCCTGCCCACCGGAATATACGGGGAATGGGCGCCGTG
>JAITBM010000012.1 GCA_031283565.1 Rickettsiales bacterium | reverse complement strand
CTTTTCAGCACTGCGAAAGCCGCGCTTCGGTGCGAATTGTCGACGCGGTCGATTCCGTTTTCGCGCACCGCACGCTTTATCTTGCCGGCCAGCTTCAGCGATTCTTCGGTTATCTCGTTCTGCAGCAGGGCGGACAGGGCCAGCCGCGTTCCCGGCGCATAATCCACAAAGCCCCCGACATCGATCTTGTCGGCGGCGTTTTCCGTATCGGCCAGCTTCTGCGCCTCGGCGTCGGACGCGTTTTTCGACAATGTGTAGACTGAAAATCCTTTAACCGCCTTGCTCGGATTGGCGTTTGCATGCAGGGATATGAACAAGTCGGCCTTTTTTTTCTCGGCTATCGCGGCCCTGGCGTCAAGATTCAGGAACGAGTCATTTTTTCGCGTCAGATGCACGTTATATCCCGCAGAGTCCAGCTTGTCGTACAGTTTTTTCGCCACCGAAAGCACCACATCTTTTTCCAAGGCGCCCGTCGCGCCTATGCAGCCGGGATCCTTGCCCCCGTGCCCGGGATCAATGACGATGGTTGGCATTTTGCCGGAATTGTTACTAGTCGTGGCGGTTTTGGCGGCTGTTTTTGTTTTTTCTATGGCGCTGGCGGCCGAAAAGTCCAGCACCAGGCGCCACTGGCTGCCGCCGGACGGCCCCAGAACCAGAATCTGGCTTTTCGGTATGGGTGCGATAGCTTTTTTCAGGTTGGCGATGATTTTTTTACCAATAATATCTATGCTGGTTATCAGAGTCCCTTCCGTCATGCCGGGTTTGACGCTTCCGTCCGCGTCCAGAGACACGACCAACTGTTTGTCGGGATAGATCAGCGAATATTCGGGTCTGAACTTTGTCTCAATCACCAACCGGGTCTTGTTTCCGTCCCTGACGCCTATGCGTATGGCGATGATTTCGTTCTGCGCGGCAGCAGCAATTTTCGGAAAAAACGCAAGCGCCGCCGCCCCGCCGCCGACTACGGCCAGGAATTGGCGTCGCGAAATGGCTGCGTTTGCTTTCATGTGTCGGATTATAGCATAGAAAAGCCGATTTTTCAAACCTGCTTGCGCAAGCGGATTTTCTCTGATAGAATTCGGGCATGTCCGCGCAGGGAACAAGATTTTTCAAAAAGCTGGCATCCCGCATAGGGATCGTTTTCTTTGCTTTGGCGGCATGCATGCTTTATTTTCAGCTACGAAAATACCGGTTGTCCGAAATATTCGGCGCCATTGCGGAAATACCGTCGCTGCACGAGCTTTTTGCCGTGCTCGCATGCGTTGCGGAGTATCTGATTTTGTCATGCTATGATTTTCTAGCTCTAAAATATGTTGGCAAGCGCATGGCGGCGTGGAAATGGATGCTGGCCGGAATGATGGGCTTTGTTATTTCGAACAACGCCGGGAATGCGGCGATAAGCGGCGCGGCGATAAGGTACAGATTGTACACGAGGTGGCGCGTCCGTGCCGGCGACATAGTAAAAATGCTGACATTTTCGGGAATCACTTATTATTTGGGGGCTTCGGCGGTGCTGATGGCGGGCTATAATTTCCTGCCGCCGACCAATTTTACGGAAAATCCCGTTTCGGTGATCCTGCTTGCGTGCTGCTGCATGTTTGCGGCGGGATATTTTGTTTTGTGCGCTGTTTTTAGGAACAAGTCTTTCCGCGTAGGGGGCATATCATTCCGCGTTCCGGACCTGCGGACTGCGGCGAGGCAGATGGTTCTCGGCATGGCGGACAGCGTGCTTGCGGCATTGATCCTGTACTTTTTGACAATGCACATAGCGCCGATCCCGTTCATCCAATTCATAGCGGTTTTTGTGGTGGCGCAGACGGCGGGGATATTCGCGCAGGTGCCCGGCGGAATCGGCGTGTTTGAAAGCGTCTTCATGCTCGCCATGCCGGAGGGGATAAATCGCGCGGATCTGTTCGCAAGCCTGCTGGCATTCCGCGTGATATATTATCTGCTGCCCCTGGCCGGAATCGGGGGGCTGTTTTTGATTTACGAAAGATGGCTTAAAAGCAGAATGAAGCGATGGCGAATTTTTTCGCTGCCCGGACGGAGGAGAAAATAATGCTGCCCTCTGTTTACGCCCCCAAAGATTTCAAGCGTCTGCGCGCGGTCGGAGATCTGGTGGCGAGATGTTTTGACTTCATAGCGCCGCACGTCAGGGCCGGAACCTCCACGGGATGCATTGACGGCATGGTCGCATCGTTTCTGCGCGAAAACGGGGCGAGGTCGTCCGATTTTGGATACCAGGGGTTTCCAATGCATATCTGCGCATCTATAAACGACGTTATCGTCCATGGAATCCCGAGCGATGCGGAAATTCTGAAAGACGGGGACATAGTGAATATCGACCTTACGGCCGAGCTGAAGGGGTTTCACGGAGACGCATCGCGCATGTTTCAGATAGGGAGGGTTTCAAGCGGAGCAAAAAAACTTTCTGACGCATGCCTTGACGCGCTGAATTCGGCCATCGCGGCGTGCGGCCCCGGCGTTCCGCTGTCGGAAATAGGAAAGACTATCGAGGCTATTGCGGATGCAAACGGGTTTTCCGTAGTGCGCGATTATGTGGGGCACGGGATTGGCAAAGTCATGCACGATGATCCGATGATTTTGCATTACTATGACAAATCGCAGGAAAAAATAAAGATGATCCCTGGCCTTGTGTTCACCATAGAGCCCATGCTGAACCAAGGTGCTGCGGGCGGAAAGCTGGATTCAGACGGCTGGACCGTGCGGACTCTGGACGGGAAATTGTCCGCTCAATGGGAGCATACCATAGGGATAACCGAAGACGGGGCCATTGTCTTCACGGAGTTGCAGAATGCATAAGGTCGGGAAAAACGAAGACTTCAAGGCCGGACGCGCGTAAGGCGGCGGCTTTTGGATGAATTGCTGACGGGAAATTGTCCGCGCAGTGGGACATATCATAGGATAACCGAATACGGAGCCGCAAGATGCATAAGGTCTATAAAACCGAAAATCTCAACGCCGGACATCGCGCCCGCATAATGCGGCGTTTCATTGCCGGAAATGCCGACACGTATGACGTCATGGAAATGGTGCTGGCGGGCTGCATGCTGCGGATAGACACCGAGTCGATAATGAAGAGGCTGTTCGCCAAATTCGGAAGCGCAAGCGGGATTCTCTCGGCGTCAATTTCTGAATTGCTCAATATAGACGGCATCGGCGAAATAACGGCGATACACATCAAGGGCATCCACGCGCTGATGCTCGCGGGATACGAGGACCGCCTCGGGGATGCGCCCGTGTTTCAGGACGCGAAGATTTTGCGCGATTATCTTTTGCATATGCTGAATGGCAAGAGGGTCGAGCAGGCGCGGATACTGCTGCTCGATTCGAACAAGCGGCTGATATCCAGTCTGCTGATTTCGGACGGCGGGTTTGACGGAGTAAATGTAGACCGGCAGAAAATAGTAAAGCTTGCGCTGGATTCTTTCGCAAAGCATGTGATTCTGGTCCATAATCATCCTGATGCTAGCGGGGCTTTCTCAACATCGGATGTTGAAGCCACAATCGGTCTCAAGCACGCGCTCCACGGAGTGGAAATAGATCTTGACGACCACTATGTCGTGGCCGGCGGTGCGGTATATTCAATGCGCGAGTTATATTTGCTGGACTAAATCTCGTTTTTATCGGATAGAAAAATAATTTCCGGTTATTGTTTTTTTGCTTTTGCTGTTCTTAAAATTATTGATATAACGCATCCGATATGGGTGAATTGCCCGTATCGGGGTTTTGCGACGCTCGTCTTAAAGCAGACGAAAAATGCCTCCTGTCGCATGGCGGGAGGATCTGTGTTGTGAAGATACGGATACTATTTAGCATAAAGTAGTTCGCAAACCTCCTGCCACCAATAACCAGGTGTTTTTTTAGTTCTAACAAAAAGGGGCGGCAGGTGGGCTTAAAAATTTCGACAATAGTTCCTGTATATGACGACGAGATGCATATCGCCAGATGCCTTGAGCACATCATCCGACAGACGTATCAAAATCTGGAGGTCATAATTATTGATGATGGCTCGACAGATAATACCGCATCCGTTTGCGCGGAATATGCGAAAATGGACAAACGGATTAAAATTGCATGGCAGCAGAACTCCGGACCTGCAAACGCCCGCAGCAGCGGACTTGGGCAAGCTGCCGGTGACTATATTCATTTTCATGACAGCGACGATTATATCGGGCTGGATTATTATGAAAAAATGGCGCATGCTGCAAGCGTTACGCATTCCGATATTCTATGTGACGGGGTCGAAGAGATCGGAATTTATTTTCCTAGATTTTCACGAAT
>JAITBM010000008.1 GCA_031283565.1 Rickettsiales bacterium | reverse complement strand
CCCCGAGCATGATCTTCTTCACAGCCGGCAGCGAAACAACGGCCTCGAGCAGAGCGATTTTTATTTCCCCGAGCGCATCGGCCAGCATGTTTTCCGTCAATGCCGCGCGGCCCGTCAATTTTCCGATCGCCGAAGATAGCCGGCGCGCAAGATTGTCGAACATTTGTTTTTTCCTTTGGCGGCATTTTAGCACTCATGAAATAAAATGCAAAATTCTTATCCCGCGCCGAACGAAAAAGGTTTCGCGCGGGCGGGGCTGAATAAAAGCCTATACTTTTACGGCGCCGCTTCTGGCATAATGCCCGCATGACATGGACTGTCCTTATTTGCGCGGTGGCGCTGATGTCGCTTGGCGCCGACTGGCTTGTGAACGGCTGCTCGCGCCTTTCAAGGCGCCTTAAAATATCCGCTTTTGCGGTCTCGGCCCTGATAATGGGGGTCGGCGCCAACATTCCGGAAATCCTGATAACCATCATGGCGCCGGCGAGGGGCCTGTCGCCTACGATAATTCCGCACATAATAACCGGGGTCATGATAAATATTCTGGGAATCATAGGACTTTGCGCGATAGCGCGCCCCATATCGGTGAAAAATGTGTCGAAAAAAGAAATTTTCGTCCTGATATCAGCCTCGGGGCTGATGACGCTGATGCTGGCGGACGGACGCTTGGGCGCGCTGGACGGAGCCCTGCTCTTGGGCGTCTTCGCGCATTACGCGTGGGATGCGGGATCCCAGCGCCATAACGGCAGGCATTCGGCGGAAACCCATGGCTGGCCCGGGACCGCGCTGCTGCTGGTTTCCGGCATGGCCGTCCTTTACTGCGGCGGCGAGCTGTTCATGGACCAGCTGCGAAAAATCGTCGACGAATACGATCTGAGCAAGGAGATCGCAGGGGCGCTGATCGTGGCGCCGGGAACCAGCGGCCCGGAGATAATGGTGTCGATTCTCGCGATAATGCGCCGACAGCCCAAGATCCTAACCGGCAATATAGCGGGCTCGTGCATAGCGCACATAATGCTTATCGCCGGAGCGGCGGGACTCGCGGCGAAGCCGGCCGGGAATGCTTTCGGGGGCTTTTTGATGCTGCTTGCCGTGATAATTTTTTCGATAGACATAACGGCCAGGGGCGTGATCGCGCGATGGCGCGGCATTTTGTATCTGGCCCTCCTGGGCTTGTATTTTTCAACTATTTTGATATAATTCGATTACAAATATGGGGACGGCCCCGTTATATATGGAGATTATAAATGACAAACAGACGGATAGTCATAACCGGAATGGGCATTGTCTCGCCGGTCGGAAGCGGCGTCGAATACGCCTGGAACAATATAAAAAGCGGAAAATCCGGCATAGAGAAAATCACAAAGATCGATGTGGCGAACTATGCCTCGAAAATAGGCGGGGTGCCGAAAACCGGAAGCGCGCGCGGGGAATTCGACATAGACGCCCTGATCGACGCCAAAGAGCAGAACCGCATGGACTTGGTTTCAATGTACGCGATCGTCGCGTCGGACGAGGCGATCAGGAACGCAAAGCTGGACAACGCGGATATGGAGCGGGCCGGCGTTTGCATAGGCTCGGGCATAGGCGGAATTCAGACGATTTACGATTCCTCTGTTCAGCTGCATGAAACCGGCCGCGTCAGCCCGTTCTTCATACCAAAGGGGATCAGCAACATGCCCTGCGGGCAAGTTTCGATAAAATACGGGCTCAAAGGCCCGAACATCACGATTGTGACGGCCTGCGCCACGGGAACGCATTCTATCGGCGAAGGGGCGAGACTGATAATGCACGGCGACGCGGATGTGATGGTGTGCGGCGGGGCGGAGGCGGCGATCTCGCCGCTAGGCATGGCGGGATTTTGCGCGATGCACGCCCTGTCCACGCGCAACGACGAGCCGCGCAGGGCATCGCGCCCGTGGGACAAGGCCCGCGACGGCTTTGTCATAGCCGAGGGGGCCGCTATACTGGTTCTGGAAGAATACGGGCGCGCCAAAGCGAGGGGGGCGAAAATTTACGCCGAAGTCGCGGGGTACGGAACCTCAGGGGACGCGCACCACATAACCGCCCCGGCCGATGGCGGCGAGGGGGGCCTGCGCGCGATGAAGGCGGCGCTCGCAGACGCGGGGATCGAACCGGGCGAAGTGGACTATATAAACGCGCACGGAACATCGACCGGACTTGGCGATATCGGCGAGCTGACCGCGGTAAGGACCCTGTTCGACGGAACGAACGTTTGCATGTCATCAACCAAGTCGATGACGGGGCACATGCTCGGCGCGGCCGGCGCGGCCGAGGCGATATTCTCGGTTCTTTCCATAAGGGACGGAATAGTGCCCCCGACGATCAATTTGGATGACCCGGAAGATTTGGCGCGGGGCTTTAATTTGGTTGCAAATACGGCGCAAAAGCGCGAAGTGAACACCGCCTTGTCGAATTCGTTCGGCTTCGGCGGCACGAATTCAAGCATAGTGCTGAAAAAAGCGCGATAGCTTCGCCGTGTTTTGCGGCCGGCCAAAAACTGCCGCCAGAAATGCAATCCGCATGCGTCGCCGCGAATTTCCCCGCCCGCCATCCTTAGACAGGGCGCCGTTGTCTGACGGGAATAAAGCAGCCACGACACTATTTATATAATAAAAGAAAGCGCGAGCCGCCCGCACCATAGCCATTATTTTTTGAGCGCAGCCTTTATTTGAACGATGAAGCCAGATTTTCCCCGATTTTGCGCGAGTTTCCGGCCCCCATGACTATAATTGCCGTTTTTGGAGCAACCATGGCCCGCACTTCGGCGGCTGCCTCATCAAAATCAGGAATAAACCGGACTTTGTCCGCGCCATATTTCGCTATATCGGCCGCCGCGTCGGGCCGCGCGATATGGGCTTCGCGCCCCTTGAAAAAATCGACGATCACAGAGGCGTCCGCCGAATTTAGCGCCGCCAGGGTCTCGGCCGTGTTCTGCTCATAGCGCGAAATCTGGTGCGGCTCGAAAACCGCTATAATCCTGTATCCGGGATATGCCTCGCGCACCGCGGCTATCGTGCTTTTCACCTGCGTATGGTGATGCGCGTAGTCATCGAATACCGCAACGTCTCCGCTGTCGAAAATCTTTTCCAGCCTGTGCCCGGTTCCGCGAAATGCCGCCAGCGCGTTTTTGACCGCCTCGTCGCCGATCCCGATTTCATTGGCGATCGCCCGCGCGGCCATGGCGTTGGATCTGTTGTGCGCGCCCAGCAGGCTGATCTTCCAATCGGACGGAAAATCAGCCGCATGAAAGGGGATTTTTTTCGCGCCGATATGCGGCAGAATTTCAGCGACCCCGGGATTGTCGGCATTATATGCCACGACGCGGGTGTTTTGCAGGAAATCGACAAATGTTTGATTGTAGTGATCCCAATCCCTGAAATATTCCGGATGCTCCATTTCCAAGTTGTTCAGAACCGCGAATTCCGGCTTGTAATGCTCGAAGTTGTTCGCGTATTCGTCGGCCTCCAAAACGGCCCAATCGGAAGCGCCGAATCGGTTGGACGAATTCCAAGCCGGAACTATGGCGCCGATAAACGCCGTCGGATCATATCCGGCCGCGATTAAAATATGCGCGACCAGCGACGATGTCGTCGTTTTGCCGTGGGTGCCGCAAATCGCGATTGCGCGCTTGCCCGGCAGAATATAGCGGCCAAGAAATTCCTGCCATTTCATCAGCTTGCCCGCCTCTGCCGCCAGCTCCACTTCGGCGACCTTGTTTTTCTGTTCAAGGAAAGCCGCGCTGACGGCGACAATATCGGCGTCATCGATGTGCGCCGCATCATGCCCGATGAACACCGGAATTTTTGCGTCTCGCAATTGGGCGGCATACGGCGTGTTTTCCGACATGTCGCAGCCCGAAACATCAAAGCCCGATTTTTTCGCCGCTATCGCGGCGCCCGAGCAGCCCGACCCGTTTATCCCGACAAAGTGAACTTTCATAACAAAACCTCTTTGCCCTAAATTCTAGGCTACAACTGAAATAAAATCAAACGCTTTTCTCGCTACCGCGGCGCCGTTCGGCAATTTTGATAGTAACCTTCTATTCCATATGTGGCTTTGTCTCCGTCAAAAATTATCTGTTCTTCATCTGTTTCAGGTATTCGGGCAAAATAAAATTTATTGTCGGATTTTTTTTGAAATAATTTTATCATGCCAGCCTCTTGACCGTTAATGGACATGTCCGCCGGATAGCGCATGAAAACCTTCCCGCTAGCCGGCTGTCTTATGATTTCGCCAAAGGCGCCGGTTTGGCATGATCCGCCGTCAAGGCATGCCTCCGTGCATTCATAAACTTTTTCGTTTTCCTCTTTTGAATATTGCTCGTAATACAGATGAACTTTCGCCGGGTCATACATCGGGACCAGCCGCTTCAACGCGCGCACATATCCATCGAAGTCTGTGCCGACAATTTGTATCGAAGACTTATCGCGTTCCCAAAATTTATCCTCCGGCGCCATCGAGCACGAGGCTATAAGCAATAGCGAAAGAAAAATATTTTTCATGACGATCGGCCCCGCTTGATTTCTGGTGGGAGTGGATGGAGTCGAACCATCTAAGGCATAAGCCAACAGATTTACAGTCTGCCCCGGCTCTCCGACTCCGGCGCACGCCCAAAATTGCGCCTATTATAACTGCTTTAATCGAATTGTAAAGAAAAAACTGGCGGCTCAGCCGCGAACATTGCAGGGAATCAAAAATTGCGGCAGCAGTCGCGAAACTACTATTCTTCTATTGAATTTCACCAAGTCGCCGTACTGAATCCTTCCATCATCAAACAGCCGCAGCTTTTGGGTGCGCACGCTCATTCCCGGCCGCGGGGAATGCAGGAAATTTACCAGCGCGAAATCGCCGCCAAAGCCGATATTTTCATCGGCTACTATCCCCATGTGTCCGAATTTATATGCCGCGCCCTGCTTCGGCAAATATGTTATGATATCGCCTTTGGCGATTTTTTTGAGTTTCACTCTGTCGAAATAGTGCGATGTTTTGCTGAAATATTCATAAAAATCACAGGTATAAAGCCGATTTATCGCATACATGCCGTTATATTTCCGGTTCACGGACAAATAAACGTCTTGCAGCGCCGCAGGATTCGATTTTGCCAGCAGAAAATCCACAAGCAGGGAACAGTCCAGCTCAAGAAACGGCCTTCCGTTCCTTGTCGCGGCATTGCAGTTATGAGAATAAGCGGTTTCCAGCTTGTCATTTTTTATCAAATACAAGAAACTGTCCAATTCATTCATATATGATGTATTGAAATAATGTTCGCTCTTCATAATTTGCCGCCTATCGAATAATTATATCCCCGCCATGATATGGCATCAAACGCGGCGCAGCCGCGCGTTCGCGCAAGTCCGCAATGACGCCGCTATGCGGCGGCGCCCTCCGCAGCGGCAGGCGTTTCGTCCGGCGAAGCGGCCGATTGCGCGGCCTCTTTGGCCTTTGTCAATTTGTCTTCGCGCGCTTTTAGCTTGGCGACGGTCTTTTCAGACGGCTGGCTTTTCTTTGTCTGGGCCGGAGCCTCGCGCTTTGGCAGCATTCCGGCGGCCGCCAGAAATCGATAAATCCGATCGCTTGGGCGCGCGCCCCTGCCCAGCCACGCCTTTATCCTGTCGGCATCGAAAGACACCCTCTTTTCCGATCCCTTGGGCTGCATCGGATCGTATCGCCCGAGGTTTTCCAGGATATTTCCCGCGTTGCGCGCGGCGCGCGAATCAATCGCCACCATGTGATAATAGGGATTCTTTTTTCCGCCATGCCTTTGCAGTCTTATGACAACCGCCATATTTTTTCCTTTTTTTAGCAACAAAAAACCGCCAGAAACGAAACTCGCCCTCTGGTGCCCGCGCCCACAGGCGAAGGATTTTTTCCAATGCTACACTCTATTTTTACAAAAGTCAAATCCCGGCCGGCAGAGCGATAGTTTTATTGACAAACAAAACGTCGCACAAACTTTACATAAAGCGGGATTTTGCATTGCCCGGCCGTTGCGGATTTGACATAATTGCGACAAAGAGGGACGCCCTATATGCACAGGTTTTTTATATTGTTTCTGCCGGTTTCGTTTGCCATATCGGCCGCGGGGGCCGTGCCGATCATAGCGACCAAGGCCTATGTCGACAGCGGGCTCGCCACGCGGGTAAGCAATTCTGGCGGAACAATGACGGGGCCGCTTGCTTTGTCCGGCCCGCCGACGGAAGATCTGCATGCGGCGACAAAAAGATATGTTGACGCCGCGGTCGCGGGCCTGGACACATCGATATCGGCAAACGTTTACGACTATGGCGCCTACCAGGGGATTTACGCGGGCGTTATGGCCAACTGGGTGCCGGATACGGGACATTCGATAATTGTGAAAAAAATAGGATCCGGCGAAAATGGCGAAATCGCGATAAAAATTGTCGGCACGATTGTCTGCATGGCCCCCAAAGACCTCACGCCAAGCGGCTTTCTTGCTGTGTATGGGGCAAAAACCGCAAAAGACGCGATAGTTCAAGGGGCCCCGGGAACAGGATATCCGGACAGAACATGCGATGATGACGGATTGCATTTATACGACAATAATTCGGTTATTTTGCGCCAGCCGCCCACATTGGAGAGCAACAATAACACCATCTATCACAGCTTTTATAATGCAAACCGGACGCATCAGCCGTGGGATTATCAGATCATGACATATGACGGAGGCATTCTGACAATTGGCAGCCATACGATAGACATAAAACGCATTGCGACTGGCGGCTCAGTGATCTGGACCGGCGGAAACATATAGCCTTTCCGCATCGTCACTTTTCACACCCGCCGGCATAACTTATGAAAACAGATTGTGCGAATATGAGAGCAAGACGGGATCAGTTGGCGCAAGTATAATGCCCTTTGTCATCTGAGAAGTCTCCGCCTTGCACGCTGGTTATCTCAGCGTACTCGGTGGCAGTAATCTCGGCGTATCCTCCGGGACATGCTGCGCCATCAACAACTGCCGTATACGTGTCATCTTCCGTGCAGATATCAGC
>JAITBM010000005.1 GCA_031283565.1 Rickettsiales bacterium | reverse complement strand
AGTCTTTTTTCCTTTTTGCACCAGCAGCGAGGCTGCGGGCAGGACTACAATATCGGGGCCGCTTACGCGCACGCCGTCTATTGACAGGCCGCCTTGTTCTATGGTGCGCCGCGCTTCGGACTTGCTTGCAAACAAGCCGCTCAGCATTGCAAAATCCAGCGCTCCCATCGGCAGCTTGGCGTTCACGCGGACCTTTGGCACTCCGGATGCCGCCGCGCCGCCGCCGAACATTGCATCCGCTGCCTCTGCCGCTTCGCGCGCGGCCGCTTCGCCGTGCGTAATTTTCGTCGCCTCGAATGCCAGGATTTTTTTCGCGTCGTTTAATTCCGCTCCTTGCAGTCCGTATAGCTTCGCTATTTCCGGCAGCGGAATGTCTGTGTATATTTTCAAGAACTTGTCAACCAGATCGTCCGGCGTATTCCGAAAATACTGAAAAAATTCAAACGGCGGCGTCTTCCTTTCATCCACCCATGCCGCATTGTTCTCGGATTTTCCTATCTTGCGCCCGCTCGAATCGGTTATCAGGGACGTGGACATGACAAATGCTTCCTTTGCCAGTTTTTTTCGTATCAGCTCTATGCCCATTATCGAATTGCCCCATTGGTCCGATCCGCATAATTGCAATATGCAGCCGTATTTTTTGAACAGTTCCAGAAAGTCCACGGCTTGGAGCGTCATATATTCAAATTCTAAAAGGCTCATGCCGTTTTCAAGCCGCTTTTTCACACTCTCCATCGACAGCATGCGCGGCACCGTGAAATCAGGGCCGAAATTACGCAGGAATTCCATGTGCGGAATGCTTTTCATCCAGTCGTAATTGTCTGCCATAATGGCATCGGACGGGCCGTTGCCGAATTTTATAAACTTAGAGTATGAGCGCTGCAATCCCTCGCTATTTCTCTTTATGTCTTCATCCGACAGCATGGGGCGGGCGCTGTCGCGTCCGGATGGATCGCCTATGCGTCCCGTCGCCCCCCCCACCAGCATTATCGGCCTGTGCCCGTGCCGCTGAAACCAGCGCATCATCAGCACTGGCACAATATGGCCCACATGCAGGCTGTCGGCTGTCGGATCGGCCCCAAAATAAGCCGAGATTTTTCCGGCATTCAGCGCGTCATTCAGACCGTCAAGATTGCTGGTCTGGTTTATGAATCCGCGCGTTTCCAGTTCAAACAGAAGTTCGTTCTTCATTTCTTATTCCTTTGTTTCAATATGATAGCAGATTGTGGGGCGCAAAGCGCAAATAAATTTATCGGCGCGCCGCGCCGTAAAGACGATGGGAAAAATGCGTCGTTTTTTTCACAAAGCTATTGTATATCGGTGCGCGGTTAAAGTCAAGGCATCGTTTGCATTTTCATGCGCTGGTTTTGCGCTTTCTGAATTCTTCCATCGACAATATGCGGGGATCGCGCGTCTCCGCCGGCGAATCAAGCGGCAATTCCGGCGCGGGCGGCGCCGGCCCCGCGACCGGCGGCGCCATGAAAGAAAGCATGAACTCCGATTCCATGTCCTTGAATTCCGTCATGGCGCTTAAAGGCACTTGTATGTAATACGGGCGCCCATCGAACGTGAGCGTCACGCCGAATCCCTCATCCGATACGTTCAAGTTCGAGAATGTCCATTGCAGCACTATGGTCATCGTGTCGGGGTACCGCATTTTCAGAAAATCGGGTATCGTCACGCCGCGTGCGCGCGTCTTAAATGTAATATGCAGGCAGCCATTTTCGCCCAGTCCGTTCACGCGGGCTGAGGCCAGGGCCTCGCGCACCACGGTCCGGAGCGCTTCGTCAAGAATCTGCTGATAGTTTATCCGCGTCATTTTCATTCCCCTCTAAATCATACGTCCTGCCGTTGTCCGCCGATACCGCATAAACTTTTCCGTCCGCCGCTTCCACCACTATGAAATTCCGGTTTATGCGGATCGATTGGACCGATATCCGCAGGCACCAGATTTTTTCCCCGTCCTTGTCCCTCAGCTTGCAAAAAGCGTCGCCGAGCCCTCCGGCATATATGAATCCCCCGATTGCGGCGGGCCGCGCCACGATGTCAAGAAACGGCGCGCCGCCGGTCGGCGCAAATTCCGAAAATATGTCTGCCGCCCATTCCACGTACCCGCTTGGCGATACTTTCACCAGTTCTCCCGTTGACAGGCCGCCATACACAAAACCGCCGCTGCACAGCGGTTTTTTCCCATTAGGTGTCGATACGACGGATTCCGTTGCGAAACCTCGGAATATGCGTTTTTTCCCGCAGAAAATCTGATTCTTTTCGTCTATCCGGCAATTGCACTGCTCCGTCGTTATGGGATCGCCCAGGTCGGAAACGTGTTTCTTGCCGGATATCGCGAGCTCATGTCCCTTGAACACGGGCTCGCGCACGCCGGGCAGTATCGGGTCGCTTTTTCCGCAGGCCGCCATTGCGACTAAAAAAACGGCGCATTTTATCTTCATTATTTCGACAGCATCTCCGCGGTGCCCAGAACCGATATCGGCGCGTCCTTGTCCGAAGTGATCTTTTTCAAAAGCAATTTTGCTTCGGCTTTTTTTCCCTCGGACAGATATTTTTCCGCAGTTATAAGGAGTCCGGTAAAGTAAAACGGAGATCTTTTGGACAATACCGGAGACATCATTTTTTGAAGAGCGTCCGCGCTCAGCGAATCGCCTTTGATCAGCGCAATCTGCACCACCGCCAGATCCCGGAAGTCGCGGGTCGCCCCTTTCTCGGCCAGATATTCCAGCTTCGACAGCGCATCCGCGCGGTCGTTTGACCCCATTGCCAGCTGATAGGCGCGGAACATCGCCTGGTCCGCCATGCCGCCGCGTGTCGATCTGGCCAGGCGCGACAGGGCTTCGCGCGAAAGCTGCGGCGCCATGTCCATCGCAGATTCGTATTGAGCGGCCGCCTCCATCATGCTGGACATGCGCATCTGCCGCGCTATCACGATCGAGGCGGTCGCCGCAACCGCAAGCACCGCCGATATTATAAGCATTTTCGCGTGCCGTTTCAGAAAATCACGGATTTTTTGCGCCGCAAGCTCTTCTCCAACTTCGCGGTACAATGCATCCTCGGCATGGTCCTGCAATGTCTTTTTCGCCAATTTGATCTCCTTCGGCTTGTTTTTATTTCAATTATGTTATAGCATACAGCCAATGGCAAAGCAAATCAAGTATTCGAGCGAAATTGCAGTTCCTTCGTCTTTGGACGGGGGCTTTTCGCGCTATATGCGGGCAATATCCAAATTTCCGCTTCTTACAAAAGAACAGGAATACGAATGCGCGTCCAGCTGGGTCAAAAACCGCGACAAATTGTCAGCCGAAAAGCTGGTGTCTTCGCATCTGCGGCTGGTGGTATCCATGGCGTTCAGCTTAAAGGGCTACGGCATTCCGATCGGAGATCTTATCGCGTCCGGAAACGTCGGGCTGATGCAGGCGCTTCAAAAGTTCGAGCCGGAAAAAGGGTTCCGTTTCTCCACCTATGCGACGTTCTGGATCCGGGCCGAGATGTACGACCTTATCATGAACAACTGGTCGCTTGTAAAACTGGGCAATACGGCAGCGCGGAAAAAAGTCTTCTTCAATCTCTCCAAAGCCAGGCGGGCGCTTGGGATCGCTGATTCGCGCCTGTCGGACATGGATGCGGCCAAAATCGCGAAACATCTCGAAGTAGCCGAGGCAGACGTTTCGGACATTTCCGACAGGATGAGGCTGCGGGATTCCTCGCTGAACGCCCCGAAATACGACGACAGGGACTCGCAGATGCTGGACTTTGTGGAAGATTTGAAGGCGCCGTTTGACCGCGAGCTTGAAGAGCGGGAAGCAAGGCTCGCGGCGAGCGCCTGTTTGCGCGAGAATCTGGCCGCCCTCTCCGAACGGGACCGCGATATACTTTTCGCGCGGCGTCTCAGCGATCCGGCGCGTACGCTCGAAGATCTGGCCGCCCGGCATAAAATCAGCCGCGAGCGCGTCCGCCAGATAGAGCAGCGGGCATTCAGCCAGCTGCGCGCCGCCATGCTTAAAGTCAAAAAATGAAGAAGCTTATTCTTGCCGCGCTTTGCCTGTTTCACTTTGCGGATTGCCTTGCCTACAACCGGCAGTTCGGAATGAGCAACGCCAGATTCACCGCAGATGGGACCATCGGCGGCATAGGCGGCCGGGAATTCGCGGACTATGCGGTGCGGGCGCAGATGTCGCGCATGCTGTCGAATCGCTGGACGGTGGGCGGAATTGCTTCTTATGACCAGCTGGCGTTTCAAGCCGGTCAATTTGCAAGGGACGCCTTCGCGTACGTCGAGACCGGATACGGGCGGCTGGAAGCGGGCTGGACCGAGTCCATAGCGTCAAAATTGGCTCTGAGGCTGCCGGATGTCGGAGGATTGCGGCTCAACAATAACAGCTTTGTGTACGATTCTGATTTTTCAGGCATAACCAATCCGACAGTTCGCGGCAACCAGTACGCCTGGCGCGGCAATTACGCCAGCATGCCGAACAAGGCGTTTCAATTCGGGTTTTCCCAAACGATTCGCGGCGCAAGCTTCAAAAGTTCGTCTGATATCGGAATAAGATACAGGAACCATTACGGCGCGATAAAGACTTCTTTTTCCATCGGGGGATCTTATATAGAGGCGCCAAGCGGCTTGATAGGCGACAATTTCCTCGCCCCGACGACTGCCCGGGCCAGATATCAGGGAACTTTCGGATTCAATTGGCAATCGGGCAGCCTGGTGTGGGCGGCTACTCTCAAAGCCGTTGTCGACGACTCTCCGATTGGGGGGGCGACTGATGGATTGCAGGCCGGAACCGGACTGTCGTACGATTTTTTGTCCGCATCAGCCAGCGCCAATTATATTTTTTCAAGCGTCGGAACATGGGGCGGGGGCGGCGACATGGCGCATACTGCGGTTCTTTCCCTAAGGTATAAGGCAAGCCGCTTTTTCAACATCTGGACCAGTGGAGGTGTTGTCGCGCCAAGTAGCGGTGTGAGACACTTTTTAACGGCGGCTGGTTTGAGTGCAAGTTTTTGATGCTTGTTTGCACTCAGCTAGGGCATTGCTCTGTTGTACTGCGTAATGATAAGCACGACGGGATCAGTTGGCGCAAGTATAATGCCCTTTGTCATCTGAGAAGTCCCCGCCTTGCACGCTGGTTATCTCAGCGTACTCGGTGGCAGTAATCTCGGCGTATCCTCCGGGACATGCTGCGCCATCAACAACTGCCGTATACGTGTCATCTTCCGTGCAGATATCAGC
>JAITBM010000050.1 GCA_031283565.1 Rickettsiales bacterium | reverse complement strand
AATCAATCTTTTGAACCTTGGAATTAAACGGGTTAACCCTTTGTTATGACTACAATTTTCCCTTCGACATGTTCGCCCAAAACCAACAAAATATAAACTGGTGCGGGCGGAGGGAATCGAACCCTCATCTCAAGCTTGGAAGGCTTATATTCTAGCCGTTGAACCACGCCCGCGAAACTCCAATCGGCGCCTGTCCGCGCGATCGGCATGATGGAAAAAATACCATGGCCGCCGCTGCTTGTCAAGCCTGCATGTGACAATTGCCAGATTGTGAAATCACATCCGGTTGCTCCAAAAGGGCGGCGGCTTTTTTCGCCAGATCGAATGGCACAAAAATATGGTCGTGATTATTTGCTGCAAACACATTGCAGCTGATTTTTGCATCCGTCAAAATCCGCGAGAACGCCGCAGTTATTCCCAATTCTGATAATTCTGTATTGGCGGATATTTCGATCCATCCCGCGCGGAACCGCGGCGTTTATCCCAACTGCTTCGCGTCATCCGCCCGCATGACCAGCGTTATTCCCTCGCGCTCGCGGAACATGGCGATGCTCGCCGATGGAATTTCACAACCGGATTTTGCTTCGCAAAAAACATATTCGCCATCGTGCAAAATAGGCTTTAACTTCATAAATTAATCATTTGAATTGCAGAAAAAGAATCCATCAAACAGGATTTCTCATTCGTTTTGGTCGCTTTCTTCTTGCAAATTGTCCAACTGCAGCAATTGGTTTTCCAAGGCTCCGCGCTCGGAGTCTTTGTATCCCACCCCCTCGGACTCGTCGCCGGGCATTCCGCCGGCGTTTTCTGCGGGTTGGTCCGGCGAGATAGAAGCGGCCTTTATTGCGGGATCTATCAGATTTCGGTATAGCTCCTCGGCCTGCTTTGCGCCGGTCATGTCGTGTTCCAGCAGTCGGTTTTTTCCGGGAATGAACCATTCGTTCATTTTGACGGCGGTCAGCATGGACGGTTTTTGAGCATCTTCATAGTACCAAAGCAGGGCCCAGTACAACAGTCCCATGACGACAATCGCGCGGAAAATGCCGAAAATAATGCCAAGCGTTCTGTCGGTTACTTTTAATATGGAATCCTGAATCCAGTCCCGCAGCTTTTGATTGAATAGCCCGAACAGGACCAGCACTCCGAAGAACACGATGAAATAAGCCGCGACCAAAGTTCCGATGGTCGGTTCCGCCAAGCCAAACAATTTTTGAAACAAATCATTCAGTACCGGCGAGACAAAGCGCGACGTGATTGCGGCAACCAGCCACGATAACGTGGCGACCATCTCGTAAACGCCGCCGCGCACGAAAGCCCATGCCACGGAGCCAATCGACACGGCTATGTAAACATAGTCAAGAAGCGTGAAATCCGACATTTGTCGCAAGCGAATTTTACTATTCGGCCCGCGGCGGATCCGCAGGCCGGATAAATTACTTTCCGAGAATCTTTTTGATTTCGGCGCCGCGTTCGGGGCCATAGCCCTGCAAGCACTGGCCTTTGATTATTATGAGCGGCACTCCGCGGCTTTCAAGCCCGCATTTTTTTAGGGCCGCGTTGAATTTGTCGGTGCTGAATCCGCCTTTTGTGATATCGATTTTCTCGACGCTGACTCCGGCCAGCTCGGAATCGATGAATTCTATTGCGTTATGGCAATGCGGGCAGCCCGGCATGAAGTACAGCGTCAGATCGGCGGCATCGGTCTGCTTGCATGCGAACAGCGCGGCGGTGGCGGCGACAGCTAGAAATTTATTGGTCATGATTTCTCCTTTTTATATTTCCAGCGAAATACTAGACGATTATGCGGCCGCATGTCAAATGTTATTTTTCACCGCCAACTTGACATTTGTTAGAAAAATGTAATAATTGAAAAGATTTATAACAAAACAGGATAAAATATGGCAGAATCTGACATTTTTGCAGTAATAGCCACCGGCGGCAAACAGTATCGGGTGAAAGTCGGGGACATTATCAAAGTCGAAAAGCTGAACGCCGGCAAAGAAGTATCGTTCGACGAGGTTATGATGATCGGTGATAAGATAGGGGCCCCGACAATAGAGGGGGCGAAGGTTTTGGGCGAAGTCCTTGAACAAACGCGCACCGACAAGGTTATAGTCTTTAAGCGCAAAAGGCGGCACAATTACCGCCGCACAAAAGGACACCGCCAGCATCTGACGATTGTCAAGATAACCGAAATAAAATAAGGCAGGCAGAAAATGGCACACAAGAAAGGTGGATCAAGCACCAGCAACGGGCGCGATTCAGCGGGCCGTCGGCTCGGAGTAAAAAAGGCTGGCGGGCAAATGGTTCTCCCCGGGCATATAATAATCCGTCAAAGAGGCACGTCGGTGCATCCCGGCGCTAATGTTGGAATTGGAAAAGATCATACGATATTTGCAAAAATCGCGGGCGCGGTGTCATTCAAGCGCGGAATTAAAAATCGCAAGACCGTTTCGGTAATCGCCTGATCTGTTTCCGCGCCGGCCTTGGCATTTCGAATTTGTCGCATTTCTTTGTTTTTTAGTGGGTTGGCATGCGATGGGATGGGCAAATGCCACTTACCTGAATAAATGATCAAGTCTCGTTGTTTAGCAGTGCCGAACGCGTGCAATTATGGTGCGTGCCATTGTACAAACAAAACGAGCAGCTACCCGCGCAATCATATGCGCAATAGGAACCGGAGCCAAGCGGAAGATAGAAAACCCATGACGAGCCAGCATACGGATCAGACATTTTGCACCAACAATAGCGGTTCTCGCTGAAAGTATTGCTAAAATTACCCGCATCGGAATCACTGCTCGAACAAGTTGACCAACCTCGAAACTCATATCCTCTCGATGCGTCTTGCACAATCCATGAACTGCTAAGCCCCATTCCGCCGATCGGTTTCCATTTGTCGGCGGGCAATCTGCCTGAAACCGGCACAATGCTTGTGTCCGTCCACCATGATGAGGTTGCCGTTTTTTTCACATATTCGTCAAGCGCTGCTGGTTGCACGGCGGTATCGGCCTTGGCGCCCTGCGCTGCGGTTGCGAATCCATCGGTGCGGTTCTGGAATGATTCCGCACTGGTTTTAAAAGAATCAAAGCGTGTGGCAAAAGCATCAAAAATAGTATTTTGAACCCTTGTGGCAAGCCCGGAATCTACATATTTCTTTGTGGCAATAACCGGTGTGTCAGCCGCTGCTGGCATAGCAAAAGACGCAATGATTGAAATAAGCAGTTATGAAAACCTATGCATAAATGCCCCCCCTCTTTGAAAATCATTATGCCAAATCCGCTGCGGCCAAAACAACCCGAATCCATGTCTTATATAGAGTTTATGCGGTTGTTTGTTTGTCCATTTTTTCTCACTTGTTCTGCCCGTGTTAAAAAGATAAATGGTAGCACCCCGCGGGTGGACCCGGGATGGCGCCGTCATTATTTATTACAATTGGCGCAAATATGGGGATCGCGCAGAATAAAAAAGAATGTTATCCCTGGATTCAAGCCTTCCCGTTTGTTGTCCCGCGAGACCTTCCCAGGGGCCGCATTTGCGGAGCCGACAACGCGGATAATCAAGATTTTTATGTAGTATGACTTTTTTCCTTGACATTTAATTATTAAAAGATATAATTATCAAGCAATTTAACAATTAAAAAGGCAATCGATTGAAGCAAGAGTTTGTGAATCTTATCGAACAGAACATGCAAGTCATGGGCTGGTTCGGCGATCACATGAAGCGCCATGGCGCGAGCGCCCCTTTGAAAGATATTTTAAGGCACGGGCACCAGCAGCTGCATGTGTTGAATCACCTGTATCTCAAAGGCGGGGCTCTGCTCAAGGATATTGCGCGGCGCGAGGAGATGTCCAGCGCCAACTTGTGCGCCGCTTTCCGCAAGTTGGAATTAGGCGGGCTTGTCGTGCGCAGCGTCGACGACAGCGATAGGCGCAATGTCCGCTATGCGGTGTCCGACGCCGGCGCGGCAGTTGCCAAAACCGTGCTCGGCTATGTGCGGGGGCGCATTGCTGCTTTCTTCGACGGCCTCAACCCCGAAGACGGCCGAAAGCTGGTTTCGGCCCTTGGCACGATAAATGAAATCCTTACTAGACGAAAAGAAGAGATCTTGAATGATGGCGATTAAAATATTGCTTTTTTTTGCTGGACTTGCTGCCGGCATCCTTACTCCGCTTGATGACGCAATGGCGCGGGATTTGTCTTCAAGCGATGCGCTGTCCTTGGTGCTGAAGCAATCCCAAGACATAAAAAAGGCCGCGGCGAATGTCGAAAAAATGCAGGCCGTGCTGGACGGCGTGAATTCTCGCCGCTTGTTTCAGGCAGATATTTCCGCCAGCTACGTCCATTCCCCGGATATTTCTGGCTATAATTTGTTCTGGCCGGGGGACAACATAACGCAGCAGCTGCAAAACGGCGGAATCGGAAGCTCGTCAACCAGGATTCCGCATGTCGGAACCGCCGGGATATCCGCAACCCAGCCGCTTTACACTTTTGGCAAAATCGGATACGCCGTCGATATGGCAAGAAAATCCGTGCAGGTCGCCGCCACTTCCAAAAAACTTGCCGAATTAGAAATGGGCGCCGCCGCCGCGCAGCTTTACTGGTCTGCCAAAATGAGCGACGAGCTGGTAAAAATCGCCCAAAAATCACTCAAAAATACAAAATATGCGCGGGATCAGCTGACGGCAGCCGGACGGGCCAACCGATCGAATCTGGTCAAAATCTCGGCGGATGTGGCGGCTCGGGAAATAGACCTGGCCGATGCTGAGTTCAGCCGCGACAGCGCGCACCGCATGCTGAAAGCGTATGCCGGGATCGACGATTCCGAGTCCCTCGCTCTGACCTCTGATTTTCCAGACAAGTTCGACAGCAGGCCGGCGGCCGGCATAAACCCGCCCGAATGGGATATTTACCGGTATCAGGCGGAAATTTATGACGCGGAAAAACGCAAGAATTACATGACATGGCTGCCCAGCATTTCCGCCTTTGGAAAATATGATTATCAGACTTTCTCTTTGGGCGGGGCCTCCGAATTAATGGACATGTACCGCCACAGCGCTAATGCCGGAATATCCGTATCCCTGTCGCTGGTGGACTGGGGCGCGGCGCGGCATGCCGCCACTGAATCGGCAATGGCCGCCATAGCCGCGCGGGAAGATCTGGATAAATCGAAAAGGCTGAAATCCGCAGAATACGCGGACCTGATCCAAAAGCACGAGCATTTGCGCGGACAGCTGAAAGGATTGGGGGAGGCAAAGGATCTGGCCGAAAAAGCGTACAGCCTGTCGCGGGATCGTTTTTTTGCGGGGCAGACCTCGGCGACGGAGCTTTCCGATGTTGAAAGATCCTTGCGCCAGATGGAAATCGCCGTTCTGAACGCCAAACTGCAAATCTTGATAACCGCCGCCAACGCCGCAAAGTACGAGGCCGAATGACATGAAGAAAAAGATAATCATATTTTCAAGCGTGCTGGGGCTTGCCGTGATCACCGGATACAGGATTCAAAAACTCCGCGCCGAGGGGGATTTCGTGGTGCCGAACGTGTCGCGCCTGCAAGGGGGCGGAATTCCGCGCGAGTATGTCGCCGCGAAAAAGACCTCTGACGTCCTGCGCGAGCCGCTCGCCGTAAGCAGCGGATTGGCGCTGGTGTCCGCAAGCAGAATCGGACGGTTTGCCGTGGGCGACAAGATCAGCGGGACGGATGCAAGGATAATTTCCGTGGCCAAGACCATAGACCTTGACAGCGGAATGTTCCTGGTGCGCGTATCGCCGGAGATTTCCGGCGACGTCTTTGTCGAGAAAAAACACACGGGGTTCTTCCTTCCCATAGATTCGGTGCTGCCGAAGGGGGCGCGGATAGTCGCAAAAGACGCCGAACGCATCGTGGCCGCCGGGATCAAGGACGGGGATCTCATCCAGGTAAAATAGCAAAGGCAATGAAATGATAGAGTTTTTCGTAAAAAGAAAGATAACGACGTTGATGTTCGTCCTGTTCTGGATAGTCCTGGGGTTCGTGTCCTATAACAAAATGAATGTCGAGCGCATGCCGCCGATGGACCTGCCCATCGTCACGACGACGCTGCTCTATCCCGGCGCAGGGCCATCCGAAATCGAAGCGCAGATAGTCAAGCCGGTTGAGGACACCATTTCCAAAGTATCGGGCATAAAAAAAATATCGTCCACCGTGTATGAGAATTACGCCTATATAGTTACGGAATTCAACCTTGGCGAGAACGGGCTAGAAAAGCAGCAGGAAATAAAAGGGCAGGTGGATTCCATCGTCTATGATCTTCCGGAAGACATGGAGCAGCCCGTGGTGAAAAAGCTGAACATCAACCAGCAGACGGTCATGGACCTCGCCGTGTCCGGCGCCGATCTGCGCGAGGCTTACGAATTTGCGGACAAGATTCTGTCGCAGCGCATGGCCGCGATACCGGGCGTCGCCTCCGTCGACATATTCGGCGGGCGCGAGCGCGCGATACGCGTCTATCTGGATCCCCAGCGCATGACCGCGAAGGGGATTTCCGTCACCGCGATCCTGCAGGCCATAGCCGCGCACAACCTGAACGTTCCCTCCGGCAAGGTAGAGACGCGCTTTTCGTCCAACGCCATAAGGTTCATCGGCGAATTTGCGAGCGTTGATGAAATAGGAAACATGGCCATAGCCACTTCCGAGGGCATGACCTTCAAGCTGAAGGACATCGCGCGCATAGAAGATTCGGCCAAGAGCATAGAAACGGGCGGGCGCTACAACGGAGACGATGTTCTGATACTGTCCATTGTCAAGGCCACGGACGGAAATGCCGTCAAGATATCGAACGTCCTTCAAGAGCGCATGGGGTATTACAACGAGCTGGCCAGGCGGGAGCTTAAAAATCAGAATGCGCAGGTGCAGATCATCACCGATTCCGCCGAATCCATCAGGCGCGAGGTCAAATCCACCCTCTGGGGCATACTTTTCGGAATAATCCTGACCGTGATCGTCCTGTATGTTTTCACCCGCAGCCTGCATTCGACCATTATTTCCGCAGTTGTGATACCAGTTTCGATGATCGCGGGATTCCTGCCGATGAGCAGCGCCGGATTCTCCATAAACAACATGACCCTGCTCGCCATCGCCAGCGTGCTGGGTTCGCTGATATTCAACGCCATAATTCTTATAGAGGCCGCCCTGCAGCAGATGGGCGAGGGGAAAACGCCCCGGCAGGCCGCCATCGACGGCGCCAAAAAGGTCTTCGTGCCCATACTGGCCGGAGCGGGTACTAATGTTATTGTATTTCTTCCGATGGCGTTCATGGGCGGCATAGCCGGACTGTTCATGAAGCAGTTCGGGATGACCGTGGTTTATTTGACCGTGGTGTCCATGCTGTTCTCGTTCACTCTTTCCCCGATGATGATCGCCGCGTTCATGAAGCCGGTAAAAAAGGCGAAGGGCGGAAGCGACCGGAAGAAAAACGAATCCGCGATCGCATGGTTCCGCCCGTGGTTCAAGTCGCAGGAGGCTCACCCTTGGCGCTGGGTCGGGCTTTCCGCCCTGATACTGGTACTGTCGGCATTCCTTATGAGGTATGTCGGAAACGAATTCGCCCCCGCCTCAGACACGTCTGAGATAAACATTACGGCGAGGGCGCCCATGGGCTCGACATATGAAAAGACTGAAAAGCTGGCAAAAAGGATCGAGGAAAAACTGTCCGCTTTTCCGGAAGTATCGGCAATGGTGGTCAAAATCGGGCGCAGAGGCCTGCAGAACGTATCCGTCAATGCCAAGCTGGTGCCTTTGTCCCGGCGCGAATCCGACAAGAAGGTCGCGCAGAAAATGATAGTCGCATTCTCCGACATACCGGACGCCGAATTCATGGTGCGCGCGGGAGAGGCTTCGGGCGGAAGCAGCTATGACATGGTTGTAAACGTCCTCGGGGACGCGGATGCGGACCGCGAGCGCGTCGCCGACGAGCTTGTCAGGCGCATAAACACAATAGACGCCGTGCAGGGCGCTTTTCTGGCCGCGCAAGTGCCGAATGACGAGATCCGGTTCATTCCCAGCCAGAAAAAGATGAACGAATGGGGCGCCACGAACGCCGCCGTCGGCGGCGCGATGAGGCTCGCGTTCTATGGCGACGACAATTTGAAATACCGCGAGGCCGGGGACGAATACCCCCTGCTTGTCGAATTCGACAAGCGGTACAAGACCGCGGATACTTTTTCTGAAATCCTGGTCGATTCGAAGCGCGGAATGGTGCCCATGACGGAGCTTGGATCTGTCAAATACCTGCCCGCTTCGCGCAACATTTACCGCGTCGACAAGCATCGGCTTACCGAAATAGACGTCAATCTTGGAAAATCCACCATCGGCCCGGTGCGCGCCCAGATCATGGATGAAGTTAAAAAAATGGACGTTCCGGACGGCGTGCGCGTCGTATTCGGCGGAATGAGCGAGATGCAGGACGAGACGACGGGGGAAATGGCGAATGCCTTTCTTTTGGCGGCCATCATGACGGTCATGCTGCTGGCCGCCATCATGAATTCGATAGCGCATCCGCTAACCATATCGACGGCCATACTGACTTCATTCTCGGGGGTGTTCGTCATGCTGTTTCTGTCGGGCGGCACCATAAACGTGTCGGCGCTCATGTCCATAATAATGCTTATCGGGCTGTCCGTGAACAACGGCGTGCTTCTGCTTGAAGGGGCGGTGCGCAGGGTCGATAACGAGGGGGCCGAGTTATCGGGCGCCCTGTGGGATGAATATGTCGACAAGTGGCGCATGGTGCTGATGACCACTATCGCGGTCGCGGCCGGAATGCTGCCGCAGCTGTTTGCAAACGATACCAGCAAGATTTCCATGGCTGCCGTTCTTATCGGCGGGATGGTTGGCGGGCTCGCCGATTCATTCATACTTACCCCGGCGCTGTTCTTTCTGGTAGAAAGAATGAAGCACAAAAAGGCGGCGAAGCACAAATAAAACGCGGCATCGCTGATAATCGGGCCATCCCGGGTCCACCAGCGGGATCCAGATGAATCGAACGCGCGGCAAGACAGAGAATTGCCATGCTATTAGGCCTCGCTCCGCTCGTGTTGTTGCCTGGATCCCGCGGGATCTTCCCCGGAAAGAGATAAGTGCTTTATTGAAGCAATAGCAAGTGTAAAAGCATTGACAAAAGATATTCATAAAAATTATTAGATGAGCGAGGATTTTGCGTTGTCTGAATGCATTGGATTTGGCACAATGAAGAGGGAACAAGGGGTGTTGGATCATGTGTGG
>JAITBM010000007.1 GCA_031283565.1 Rickettsiales bacterium | reverse complement strand
TGAGCTACACCCCGAATAACCGCCATTCTACTCTAATTTGAAAAAAAGTCAATACTCGGCCCGCATGAAAAACAGCCCGCATGCGGGGGCCGTGGGCCCGGCGGCGGCCCGGTCTTTGGCCGCCAGGATTGCGCGGATATCAAGCGGCTTGCCGCGTCCGATTTCTATCAGGGTGCCGGCCATGTTGCGCACCTGGTGGTGAAGGAACGAACGCGCCGAAAAATCAAATCGTATTTCGTCTCCGGCCGCCCGTATGGAAATGCCGTCCAGGGTTTTCACCGGCGATCTGGCCTGGCATTCTTTCGCGCGAAATGACGTGAAATCATGACCGCCCGCCAGCTCTGCGGCCGCCGCGCGCATGGCGGCGAGGTCAAGTTTTTGCGGCACCCACGCTCCGCGCGCAAGCACCGGCCGAAAGTCCCTGTTGATGACGACATACCGGTAATGGCGCCGAATGCACGAAAACCGCGCATGAAAATCATCCGCGGCGCGATCGCACGACGCGACGGCCACCGGCGAACCGGCAAGATAAAAGTTGAGCGCGCGCTTAGCAACGGCTGCGTCGACATCATTTTCCAAATCGAAATGCGCTGGCATTGCGACGGCGGAAACCCCGGCGTCGGTGCGCCCGCATCCGACCACCTCGGCGCGCTGCCCGCAGAACCTGAATACGGCTTCTTCGGCCAGGGACTGCACGGAGTCGCCGTCCTTGTTTTTCTGGAATCCGATCAGTCCGGCTCCGTCGTATTCAAGAACCAATCTGTATCTTGCCATGGCATCCGTTCGCAAAGCTTGCCCAATCCATAGGCTTTTTGCCGGCCGGCTGGATTGTCAGTATTTTCAGCCCGCCGTCCTCGACTTTGGTGGATAAAATTTTGACATCTTTTCCGCTTATCACGGTCCGCCCGCCGATGGCGCGGATTTGATTATGAATTTCGCGCGGCGATTTTTTCCAATCTATGATTTCGTCGCCGGCCGTGATTTTCTTTGTAAAGCTCGGCTCGCCGGTTTGCGGCACGGGCCGGTAATCCCCGGGCGCGGCCAGATAGCGCAGCGCCATTTCGGCGGCCAGAATCCCGGCCCGCGCCTCTGCCTCGGCCAAAGTGTCGTTCTCGCCGATATTGAATTTCTCGCAGGCAAGTATGTCGCCGGAATCGACTTCGGCCGCCATTTTCATAAGGCAGACGCCGCTTTCGGAATCGCCGTTCATGATTGCGGAAATGATCGGCGAGGCCCCGCGGTATTTTGGCAAAAGCGACGGATGAATGTTTATGCAGGGCGCCGCCGCCAGAACATCGTCCCTCAGAATCACGCCGTAGGCATAGACGACAATAAAATCAGCCTTTGGCAGGCTCGCGGCATTGATTTTGTTGAAAACCGGAAATCCGCGCCGGTCCGCCCATCCATGCACCGGCGTTTTGGTCATGGAGCGCGCGCGTCCCGCGGGCTTCGGCCCCCGCGTGAAGACTGCTGCGATCTGGTGCGCGTCCGCGATTTTGTCGAATACCGGAACGGCGAAATCCGGCGTTCCCATGAGAATCAGCCTCATTTTTTCGCCGCCTTTTTTACTTTACGCATGATCATTTCGCGCTTTGCGCTTGATAAATGATCTATGAACAGAATGCCGTCCAGGTGGTCTATTTCGTGCAGGACCGCGCGGGCGGCGAATCCGCTCCATTCCCGCGCATGCTTCTGCCCATGCTCGTCAAGGTATTCGACCTCGACGGATTCGGGCCGCTCGACATCGGCGAAGACTGGCCCGTCCGTCCCTTGAATCGAAAGGCAGCCCTCTTCCATGCGGCATTTTTTTTCAGACGCGCGGATTATTTTCGGATTGATGATTTTGTGAACGGTTCCGGCTTCGCCGCGCTTTTTTAATTCTATGAAAACAAGCGCGCGGACCGGCTTTCCAACCTGCGGCGCGGCCAGGCCGGCGCCGGATTCGGCCCGCATTATTTTTTCCATTTGCCCCAGCATGCCGCGGATCGAGTCATCGACCACGGGGACCGGCGCGGCTGTTTCGCGCAGAACGGGATTCCCGATGAAAGAGAGTTTCAATTTCTCCATCAAGCCTCCGCCCCGCCGCCGATGGCAAGCTCCTTGTTGGTGGAAATGCCGCCGAGCTCGGCCAGATTCAAGAACCGCCCGGACAGGCCGCCGCGCCCCGCAAGCTGCGTTTCGGCCGCGTCAAGCGACCGCGCCGCGCCTTCAATTTTCGCCTTCACGTCCGCGAAGCTTTTCGTAAAGCCCGCGTATTTCTCATACAGGCCCTGAAGCGAGGCGACGACTTTTTCCACGTTTTTATTCTGCTTTTCAATTTTCCACAGGTTGTCTATCGTGCGCACCAACGGCAGCAGAAGCGACGGCGTTGCGATCATGACATGCCGCGAAAACGCATAGTCGTAAATCTTCGGGTCATGCGCCAGCAGATCCAGATACGCCTGTTCTATGGGCATGAACATGACCGCGAAATCGAGCCGATGTCCTGAGCCGGCCGCCACCTTGCCCTGATAATCCTTGGACGCCAGCGTGTCGATGTGCTTTTTCGTGGCGTCTAGAAACTGCCTCATGAAGGCGGCCTTGCCCGCGCCGTCCGCCGCCCCGGCAAAGTCGACATAGCTGTTGAGGGTGAACTTGGAGTCGATCACTATCTTGCGTTCGTCCGGCAGGATTATCACAAAGTCGGTAAAGAACCTGGCGCCGTCCTCATTAAAATATTCCTGGCAGGTGTAATCGCGCCCCTCGGACAGGCCGGTTATCTCGAGTATGCGCTTTAGCTGAAGCTCGCCGAAATTGCCTAGGATTTTCTTGTCGCCTTTAAGCGCGCGTGCCAGATCGGACGCCTCTTTCGACAGGGCCCCCGAAACATTCATCAGGT
>JAITBM010000040.1 GCA_031283565.1 Rickettsiales bacterium | reverse complement strand
GGGCTTGCCGTTGGCGGCGCTGCCGATTCCGGCAGTCAGACTTCGCTCAAAATCCGCTGGTATTCCACAAAAGACACGTATGGGACGGTAGAAATATGGCTTTACGCGCCGAACTATGCGATGGGATCATACAGCATGCAGATTGCGACGGAAACTGGACTGGGGGCCTGGACCGGGCATAATGCGTCCGCGACGAGCGCCTACAAAGCAAACGCGGATATAGACGCTTACATGAAAGGCCGGGGATTTACCGATCGAGTGGATATCACCACCACTGCGGCCCCTTCGAGCGGTGTGGGATTCAAAACGGCTGCTCAGACCCGCACCGTGCTGTGATTTTGCTTTCGCCGTCATTGTGCGAAAAGGTAATGAATGTTAATTATCGGCAAATGCTGACAGGGCTTTTTTTTGCTTTGCCGAGAGCTTTTTAGGCACGGCGGTCCCGACGGCGATATATAGATCTCCACCCGGCATGCCGCGCCCCTTGACGCGCAACCTTTCCCCGATCTGCGTTCCTGCGGCAATTTTGACGCCAAGGGCGGCGCCGTCGATAGAGCGCACTTCGAATTCGCCGCCAAGAGCCAGAACCACGAACGGAATATCGGCGTTCATGTAAAGATCACGCCCACTGCGCTTGAAAACCGAATGCTGCCGCACGTGCACGTCTATGAAAAAATCGCCGCTTGGCCCGCCGAGCGGCGCAGCCTCGCCCTGCCCGGCCAGACGCAGACGGGCCCCGTCTTCAATTCCGGCGGGAATTCGAACTTCAAGTTCGCGCTTTTTCATGACGACGCCAAATCCGCCGCATTCGACACACTTGTCCCTGATCACGCGCCCAAGGCCACGGCAATCGGGACATGGCCGCTCTGTTGTAAAGAACATAGATCCGCCGCGCACATAGCCGGTTCCATGGCATGTCTTGCACATGGGCGCCGCCCTGCCGTCCTTTGTGCCATGCCCGCCGCACTTTTCGCATTTGACATGGCTGGAAAACCTTATTGTCTGACTTGTCCCGGAATAAGCCTCTTCAAGACTTACGGTTATTTCATGCAGCATGTCGCGGCCCTGACCATTGCCGTCCGCCGCCGCATCGGAGCCGAACCCAAAACCTCGCAGGACTTCATCCATCATGCCGGATACGTCCCCCATGTTAAATCCAAAACCGCTGAATCCCGAACCGAATGGATTTCCTTTGAACCCGCCGCTGGTGTTGGCGCCGCCGCCCCCGAAAGCGGCTTCGCCGAATTGGTCATAGGCGGCTTTTTTCTGAGCATCTTTGAGGATGTCGTACGCATTGCTGATTTCTTTGAATTTTTCTTCGGCGCTTTTGTCCCCGCCATTTTTATCAGGGTGATATTTTATAACTAGCTTGCGATAGGCAGCCTTGATGTCTGCATCAGAGGCGCCCTTAGACAAGCCCAAAACTTCATACGGGTTCTTCATTTTGATTATTATAGGTCGTCCGGCGACAAAAATCAAGGCCCCGGGCCCAGGCATGCACCGGCGCCCGGACTCCAAACCCCAATGATAAAAGCCTTGCAAAAGGGAAAAAAATATTTTATTGTCAATCCATGTCTAATTATAGCGCGTCTGATATTCAGGTCTTGGAGGGGCTGGAGCCGGTAAGGCTGCGCCCCGGCATGTACATTGGTGGCACGGACGAAAAAGCCTGGCACCACCTGCCGATAGAAATACTGGACAATTCCATAGACGAGGCGGTCGCCGGATTCGCTAAGAAAATAACCGTGAACCTGGTCGATTCGCGCACGATCGAGATATCGGACGACGGGCGCGGCGCGCCGGTGGACGAACACCCGAAATATCCGGGCAAGTCGGCGTTGGAGATAATATTCTCCATGCTGCATAGCGGTGGCAAATTCAACAATAATATTTATAAGACCCGCGGCGGATTGCATGGGGTGGGGGCGGCGGTGGTGAATGCCCTTTCCAGCGAAACAACGGTGCGTGTCATGCGCGACGGCTTTGTCTGGACGCAAAGATTCGCGCGTGGAAAAACGCTCGGGGCGATCGAGAAAGGCGAACCCACGGCAAAGCGCGGCACCAGCGTGCGCTTTTCAATAGATCCCGAGATTTTCGGCGAGACGGCGGCATTCAAGCCGATAAAAATATATCGCATGGCCCGCGCGAAAGCCTTTTTGTCGGCGGGGCTAAAGATAGATTTTACATGCGATCCGCAGCTTTTGACCGAAGACATGGGAGTGCCGCCGAGCGCGACATTTTACTATCCGGGCGGTGTTTCGGACTTTCTTGGGGAAAAGACAGAAAAAACTCCCAAGATTTTTCCGAAGATTTTTTCCGGAAATGTTGATTTTCCCGATGATGGCGGGCGCGTCGAATGGGCTCTTACATTTTTGACGGATGAAAACGGATCACCAAGCGACGACGGCTTTTTCGCCAGCTATTGCAACACGATATCGACAATAGACGGCGGCACGCACGAAAGCGGCTTCAAGTCGGCGATAACCCGCGGATTAAAGGCATACGGGGAAAAGACAGGGGATAAAAATGCGGCCCAGATAATAGGCGAGGACGTGTTCGACGCGGCGGCGGCCATAGTAAGCGTATTTTACAAGACGCCTCAATTTTTGGGTCAGACAAAGGAAAAGCTGTCGAATCCAGAAGTGGCCAAGTTTACGGAATCGGCGCTGCGCGATCCCTGGGAGATATTTCTTGCGAGCGATCCGAAAACAGCGAACGCATTATTGGAATTTGTTGGCAATCTTGCGGCCGCGAGAATAAAAACGAAACAAGTCAAGGAAATAGCCCGTAAGATGCCGACGAAACGCGCCCGCATGCCTGCAAAGCTTGCAGACTGCACAAAGCACGGCATAGAGGGGACCGAGCTGTTCATAGTCGAGGGGGAATCGGCTGGCGGCACGGCGAAGCAGGCGCGTGACCGCGCCCTGCAGGCGATCTACCCGCTTCGCGGAAAAATACTGAACGTCATGTCAAACAGCGATGAAAAGTATGCGGCAAACAAAGAGATAAACGAGCTGGTTGACATCATAGGCGCGGGGATAGAGAAAGACTGGACGGACGACAAGCTGCGCTATGAAAAAGTGATAATCATGACGGATGCTGATGTGGACGGCTCGCATATAGCCAGCTTGCTGATGACGTTTTTTTACCAGACGATGCCGCAATTGCTGCATGGCGGACACCTTTACTTATCCTGTCCGCCGCTGTACAAACTGTCCAGCGGGACGGAGTCCACCTATGTTGACACCGACGAGGAGCTAGAAAGGCTGCGAGCCGGGAAATACAAAAATAAAAAAGTGGAAATCAGCCGGTTCAAGGGACTCGGGGAAATGATGCCGAACCAGCTGAAAGAAACCACGATGTCGCCGAAGACGCGCCGCTTGATCCGGGTTGAGCTGCCGCCACGAACGGAAGAAGGGACGGAAGACGGCCAGCGCACGAAGCAGTTTGTAAGCGAGCTCATGGGGAAAAAGCCTGAATTCCGATTCAAATTCATAACTGAAAATGCAAAATTTGTGAAAGATTTATTTGTATAGGATTCGCTTTTGTCATTGCGCGGATCCATTATTTACCCGTGCGTATTTCATTGCAAAAAAATAAAAAGAAATTATTGCGAATTTGAAAAATAGTATTCGACTAAGAATTCGCGCAACCGGCAAGCCTATCACTTGAAATCTCGAAAAAACGCGCTATAATTAAAAAAGAAGAGGTGATGCAATGATAAGCGCAAATGTAAAGAAATTTTTGGATCTGGTATTCGCGTCGCAGGCCTATGCCAATATGCCGCAGGAATACAAACGCGGATACAGTAATCTGGCGGCGAATGGTTTGCTGGACAAAAAACAAGCGGCTTGGCGTGAAGCAGATGCGAATCTGAAAAAGATGGAGTCTTCTGGATTGGATATGGATGGAATCAAATACACATTCAGTTCGGCAGAATTGGATGAACTTTACGCTTTACTGTTGGAAATGTTCCGCAGTATGGATGCAAATCGAACGAGCTTTCAAAAGAATAAAGAGGCGAATAAGTTTTTTGACGACAATTTCGGGTATTCGCCCGCGGTACCACCGGTGCCGAAAATGTTCCGCGCTTTCGAACCAGATATAAAACAACTGAAATCGCTTGGTAGCACTATTACCTCTACTACAGGTAAAACAGACTTGGAGTTGGTATTTGATCAAATGAAAAGCGTCAACCCCTTGTCGTTTGGATTGTCAAAAAATGATTTCGACAAATTTACGGATAGCTTCTACAAGCCTAGTACCAAAACATTGAATCTGATACAACTAGACAGCCTGAAAAACAAGAGGATGCGCGATATATTCTTGTCGGCGATTGGAGCGGCCAGACAGAATATTAACGAAATACACTCGCTGCTAATGGATTTTCAGCATGCAGAGGCAGACTTACTGAAAGCCAAAAGAGCTACAAAGAACATAACAGAACAGAAGATGCGCGAGATATTAGATAAACTGAACAACGTGTCGAGGACAACAACCCCTGGAGTCAGGTACAACAGGAACGATCTGGGAGCGGCAAGCGCAAATATAGCTGAAGATCTTAAGAATATGATAATTGTCATGGATGCCGCTAATTCTATAAATGGTGCCCTTTTGACCGATGTGGCCGACAAACCAAATGCATTCAGCATTGCCGATGCGAAAAAATTGCTCTCGTCGATAAGCAAGAATGCGGAAATAAGAGACGTGGCAATTTCGAACATGCAAGATCCAACCTTTCAGCGTGCCGTGTACAATGCCGAAAGGGACAATAATTACAAGGATGGCGAGAATCGCATAGTCCCGCAATA
>JAITBM010000037.1 GCA_031283565.1 Rickettsiales bacterium | reverse complement strand
CATTGCGGGGTACTGCACGCATGGCAACAAAAAAAGGCGTCATGCGCCCGCTTTCTTGCCGTATGCGGATTTACAATGCACGAACTATGCGCTGCATCGCTGTTCACTAGGACTTTACTAAGGTCCCTGAAACCGCTTCCCAGTGGTTTCAATTTCAAGCTTATCATTAATTGACGGAATTTGCAAGCGGAAACTACATCAGCAGCGGGATTACCGCGTCTAGTATTTTCCCGGCTGTCGGCACCGCGTTGAACGCTGCGGTCCTAGGATATTTGGCTGGCTCGTCAAACAGAACCAGCATCGAATATTTCGGGGTCTGTATGGGGAACGTGGCGAAAAAAGCGGTAAGTTCTTTGGAATATTTTCCGTTCACGACCTTTTGCGCGGTCGAAGTCTTGCCCCCGATGTCTATCCCCTGTATCTGGTTCGCGGCAAGCCTCGCGGATGTATCCCTGGTTGAATAAAGAATGCCTCGCACCTTGCGGGACACCTCGAGCGGCGCCACCTGCCGCGCTGCGCCGGACGGCACGAACTGTCGCTTGAAAATGGTGGGGGTTATGTATTTGCCGTCGTTGGCTATTGCGTTTGCTGCCAGCAGCGCATGCATGGGCGTGACTGCGATCCCCTGACCAAATGCCCACCGGCTGCGGTCGGTCGGCGTCTGGCTTCCGGGAAGCAGCGTCCTTGCGCTAGCTCCAAAGTCCGTCCTCAGCGGCGCGGCGAAGCCGAGCTCGCGGAAAAAGTCCATCTGCGCCCCATCCGGCAAAGACAGTGCAATTTTAGCCGATCCGATATTGCTGGAATACTGCATTATCTGCTCGACGGTCAGCCTGTCGTGCGGCGGCTTGAACCCTCCGGCTTCGCGGGTTTCAATCACGCGCCCATTCCAGACCGGGGGCTCCGTTATATCGAACGGCTGGGTTGCCGGAATGCCGAACGATAGCGCTAGCGCGGTATTGAATATTTTAAAAATGCTGCCGATTTCATATGTGTCCCGCATGGCGCGAAACCTCTGGGCCTCCAATTTATAGTCCCCTATGTTTTCCGGATCGAAGTCCGGCAGGCTGACGACGGAGATTATCTCGCCGGTGCGGGCGTTTATCAGTATTCCGACGGCCGCCCTTGCGCCGTATTCGGACATGGCCGCGGAAAGCTCGGTCCACATTATCGATTGTACGCGCGAATCTAGCGACAATTGCAGCGGCGCCGTGTCTTTTTCCAGCCTTTCGTTTTCGAAAAACTCGACTCCGAGGCCATCGCCGTTCTGATTGATGAAGCCGACTATATGCGCGGCGGAATTGCGCATCGGATATTTGCGAACTTGCCTAGAAACGACGACAATCCCGTCTATGCCTTCGTCTCTGATTTTCCGCGCGGCGTCATGCGGAATGTTTTGTCGGAGCAACGTATACTTTCTGTTATTAATTTTTGATAAAACCATGGCAGCTGGTATGTCGGGAATGACGGAGTGGACGAACAGCGCCGCGTCATCCGGCTTCTTCATCTGCCTTGGGTTTACGAACAGGTCGTACGTGTAGATATTTTTGGCGAGAATTTCGCCATTTCTATCGACTATGTCGGCGCGCTGGGGGGATACGGCCCCCGCGGCTGCACGCACGCTCCTAGCGCCCCCCGACAGTCCGAGCCGCAGCGTCTGAACGAACAAGAACAAGAATGCGGCAAACGCGGTCAGCAGCACTGCGGATTTCCGTCCGCCAAGTGAACGTGCCTGGACAAAGCCCGCGCCGGTCAAGATGTCGGTGCCGACTTTCATTCTATGTCTTTGACAGAGATAGTGCGCCCGGTGCCGATGGGCTTAAAGTCTGGAAAAGTCCGCATGACTATTGGACGCAGGACTTCCGGACGAATCAGCTCGCGGAACCGCACGGAGGCATTGGCTGCCTCCTGTTCAAGTCTGATGATCCGAGCGTTTTGGATTTTGAGCTTTTTATCGCTTGCATTGAATGCAGAATTGAAAATAGCTATCGCGAGCAGCGCGAATAAAAAAAATGCAACACCGAAAGAAAAAAGCCGCTCGTCATCCCTCATGAGCGGATTTTATCACATATTTTTCAAGTATTCAATCATGGCGGCGGTTCCGTTCAGCCGGCCGGCTCCAAGCGGCAACCCCATGGCCGGAAATTCGGAGAAATCGGCCCCGGCTTCTTTCATGGCTATCAAAAGCGCGACTATGCCGCGCACCATTTCGGAATCCGCCGCTGCGCAAAGCCGCCCGCCGGCATCGCGGAATATTTCGACTTTGCTGGCGCATCCTTTAATTTCCGAGCCTGCTTTGCCGGGAGGGATCGGAAGCAGAAAGCGTCCGAGCTCCATCAGCATTTCCAGCTTTGAAACCGGATCGGCCGCAGAATCGAGCAGAGATTTCATTTCATCATATTTCATCACCAACCCATTCCTGTAAGATCCAGCTCTATGCGGGCCGCGTCCGACATCCTTGACAAATCCCACGGCGGATCCCACACGAGGTCGATATTTATCTCGGCAATGCCATCGATTTTAGCAATCTCGGTCCTTGCATTTTCCATGATGTCTTCTGCCATTGGACAGGTGGGCGAGGTCATCGTCATTTTCAATTCCACTTTGCCGGCGTCGACCGAAACATCATAAACAAGGCCCAAGTCCCAGATATTGACGGGGATTTCCGGATCAAAGACTTTCTTCAAAGCTGAAATGACGGCATCCTTCATTTGACAATCTCTTTTATGATTTCCGTGATTTCGAAAATATCGGACTCGCTGTTCCATGGTCCGAGCGAAATCCGGATGCTGCCGTCCAGCCCCATTCTTTTATGCAGCCAGGTGGCGCACATGTGCCCGACGCGCAGGCACAGGCCGCGGGCCCCTGCAGCAGCCCCAAAATCCAGAAAGTGCATTCCGTCCACCGAAAACGCGATCAAGTGCGATTTATCGGGCGATATGAATCTTATGCGCGGCATTGCAGACAATTTTTCCCGCAAAATTCCGGTAAGCGGCCCCGCGTCCAGCCTGGGCTCGTCAAGTGCGGCTTTAAGCCCCGCTATCTGCGTAAGCGGCAATGTGCCGGCTTCAAATCGGGCGGCTCCGCCCGCCATATACATCCCGCCGCCAAAATTCACCGGTTCGCCGGCGTTTTTCTGATACAGAATTCCAAGACCCGTATCGGCTCCGATTTTATGGCCAGAGAAAACGAGATAATCGACATTAGACAAATCTATTCTCGCATGTATCACGAATTGCGAAGCATCGACAATGACGGCAAACGGCAGCTTGGGGATTTGTCTTGCTACGCCAAGAACGTTGCTCATGGCCGTTATGACCATGGCGTCCGCTTCAAGGCCCGCTATGGCGCCCCAATCATAATCGAGGTCTTCTGTCAGAGGAGCAAGGATAGTGCTGCAGTGCGCTTCGAACGGAAGCCGGGCGCTGTGATGGTCCAGATCGCTGACTATCACGGTTTTGCCCGCAAGGGTCCGCGCTATGCGGTTCAGCCCGTCGGTCGCCCCCGACGTGAATACGATCTGCTCGGGATTCGCCGCGCCGACAAAATTCGCGACAGCTTGGCGCGCGGCCGACACCATGCTGTCCGCGGCCGCGGCCCGCGCGCAGATTCCGCGCCCGGCATTCGCGTATTTGTTGGAAAGGAAATCGACTTCGGCGTCGATGACGCTCTTAGGTTTCAATGCGCTTGCGGCAGCATCGGCGTAAATTGTGCGATTCATTGTATGTATTCCTATTGCTTGATTTTCAAAATCATTATAGTACAATTAACGCCGGAATCAAACAAAAGGATGGAAAATGGCGCTAGTTCATTTATCGGACTCCGGCTTTGCGGCTTTCATAGAAAAAGGAATAGCCGTCGTGGATTTCTGGGCCGGCTGGTGCGGCCCGTGCCGCATGTTCGGACCGATTTTCGAAGCCGAATCGAAAAGGCATGACACCGTAAGGTTCGGAAAATATGAAATTACGGACACCAATAGGAATATGGCCGGAAAATTCGACGTGCGATCAATACCATCGATCCTGGCGTTCAAGGACGGGGCCGTGCTAGACACGAAAATCGGCCTGATGAACGAGGCGGAACTGGCGGACTGGATAAAGGGGCTGTCATGAATCAAGATTACAAGACTCTGGAGCTTGCTGCAAAATACATTCCCAAGAAGACGGACGAATACATGGGGGCGGAGCAAAAGGCATTCTTTTTCCATGCGCTGGTCCGGCAAAAAAAAGAGCTGGAATCCGAAATGCAGGGGCATTCCGATGTAGAGCTTGGGCGCAGCATGGACTCCGTGGGCGCGATGGACGAAGGAGACGCGGCGACGCTTTCGACGGAGGCCGATTTCTCGATCCAAATGCAGGAAAGAAACCGCGAGATTATAGCCAAGATAGACGCCGCGCTGGATCGGCTGGAAAATGGAAGCTTCGGCTACTCCGTGATTTCCGGGGAAAAAATAGGAATCAAGCGCCTGATGGCCAACCCGACGGCGACCATGACAATAGAAGAACGGGAAGAGCAGGAAAAGTAGCCGATGCTTGGCAATGACGGCCCGCGCTTCGCTGTGCCGCGGTAATAAAAATGGCGCGATGGCCGCAAAGCGGCATGGCTTATGACAATGCGGCGGTGATCTGATCTTGCATGTCTAGCGTGCCCAGCACCACCCAGGCTATCGCCGCAGACACCAGCAACATCCCCGCGCTGTTCAGCGTTGACGAAAGGCCTTCCATTTTCCGGACGCTGGCTTCCATGTAGTCGTTTGCTATGCCGGCAAGGTTTTTGTCAAATTCGTTCATGTCGGCGTATATTTCCAAATCGCCTATGATCTCGTCGTTCGGAAAATGCCTGCCCGTCCCGGCCAGGGCCTGTCCAAGGTTGTATCCATTCTCTATCAAATGCTCGGCCGGAAGAATATTCGATCGCAAGTATCGGCTGCCTGAATCTGTCTGCATTTTCAGCGCGTTCGGCAGGCTTGTGCCGCTTTTCATCATGGCGGCCAAGCTCATCAGCCACGAAACCGAAACCGAAACCTTGTACATGCTCCATGGCGGCAGCTTGTCCAAAATCACGCGCGCGCCGCCGCCGAAACGCGCAAGCGACGCAAATACGACGGCGCTGGCGGCAAAAACCGTGCCCGCAAGCTGCATCCAGTATTTCTGCGCAAAATCCGCAACCGACACCAACGTCGCCGCCGCGCCGCGCCAGACCATGTTCCCGCTCGCGGGCTCTGACAGGGACGGGACAAGATAGATCCCGACCATTATCACTATCACCATTGTCATAGCCAGCAAAAACAGCGGATACGACAGGGCGTCCGTTATCGCCCTTTTTATCCTGGCAATTCCGGCCGATACCACCACCAGATTGTCCAGCGTCTCCGAAAGCTTTGACACGTCGGAGGCCGACAACATAAGCTCCTCGCTGGACGGCACCCATCTGGCCGCGCTCTCGCCGAATGAAAAGCCCCGTTCCATGTCATCCATCCAGGCGCGCAGCGCCAGCGCAAATGGCTCGTTCTTTTTTTTGCCGTCTTTCGATTCTATCACATAACAGCGCTCCAACGCGTCTATTACCGTGAAATCGTTGCGAAGAAGCGATGCGATCTTGCGGTACAGCCGCATCCGCTTGTCATAATCCAATCGGAACATCATTTTCGCATAAAGGCCATTCAATGACATCATTTGCACTGCGATTTTTCCTCGCCCTCCATCTCGAATTCATAATATTCCGTTTTGCCTTTTCTTGAAAATACCGCAAAATCGACTTTTTTATCGAACTGCGTGATCCCGACATAATTCTTGACCGTCATGGCGAACTGAGGCGCGGACAGATAACCGGGAGCGTATTTCGCCGCAGGCTCGTCCGTAAAAACTCCCTGCAGCGGCAGGATGCGCCGCATTCCGTCAATCTTGAGTTCGGCGACATCGCCCCTTATCCCGCCGATTACGCTGTGCCCTCCGCACAGCAAGTCCACGGGTTCGCTTTTTTCGCATGCGAGAAGCAAAAGAGCAGAAAACAGCCTTTTCATGTCAATAAACCTCCACCTGATCCAAAAGGCCGACCCATCGTTCCAATTCGTCCACCCCTATGACCCCTTTCAGCATAAGCTCTATCGCCGATTCCTTCAATGTACGGCCGCCGAGCTCTTCCAGCCAGTATTTTATCGCCTCGCTGGTCTTGCCGTCCAGCGCGAGCGACAAAAACCTGTTGTCCGTGACTATTATCTCGCCCGCCTTGGTCCGCCCGACAACGCCCTTGTGCCCGCAGTTGTCGCAGCCCAATCCCTTGATATACACCTGCCGCAGCCCTACTTCGCCAAATGCGTCCAGCACGCGCTTATATGCCGGATTTTCCGGATGATCAATCAGTCGCTCGCGGCATTTCGGGCATAGCTTGCGGAACAGCCTCATCGAGACAAGCCCGCGCATCATGGTTTCATCTTTCAGCTTGAACTCTTCGATCCCCATGTCCAGCAATCTCGTTAAAGCCCCGAGCGCCGAATTAGCATGCAGCGTGGTCCAGACATTATGCCCGGACAGGGCCCCCTGCACGGTCAGCTGCGCCGCCGCAAGCGTCCGCACTTCGCCGACCATCATGGCGTCCGGATCGGATCGCAGCGCCGCCGCCAAAGCCTCCGTGAACTTGTTCTCGCGCTGCTCCTCGTTGCTGGCGTTTATGACCGGAATCTGCCTCGCGCCGAAAATCTTCCTTTCCGCCGGATCTTCGACTGTTATAAGATTTATCTCGTAGTCATGCTCTTTCAGCATAAGGCTCATGTTTTGGAACAACGTCGTGGATTTTCCCGAACTTGTCGGACCGGCGACAACCACCAGCCCCGTGGGGAATGACCGCATGCGGAATAAAAGCTGCTGTTCGTATTCTCCGAATTCCTGCTCGGTTTTGATCCCCTCGCTAGGATTGTCATAGAGTATCCGCATGACCACATAGCGCGAGCCGAACGCTATTGGGTTGAACTGCATTCTTATGCCCAAGACTCCGGTTGGCAAATACAGGTCCTTGGTCCCGCGCAGGGGCGTCCGCCCGTCCTTTTGCGCGGACTGGTATTCGTTCTGCGCATAGTTGGAATTCGATATGTCGGCGGAGGCGAACGCGGCGCGTATGAACGATTCGCCCCACGAGGCGTTATTCTCGCTGACCAGCTGCATGCTGCCGTCCAGCCTGAAATAAACCGATGCCTGGTCCGCCACCTCTATGTGAACATCGGACACTTTCAGAGACGCGGCGCGCGATATTATGTCCACAAAATCCTTCTGCATCTGGTTGTCATAATCCATGATGCCTTTGCGGCCCTGCCTTTCGGCATGCCTGTTGTATATCGCGGCCACCAGCGCCAAGTCCGAATAAAACGGCGTTTTGAACTTCATGCCCTCGCGCAGCAGCAGCTCCTTGAACGCAAGCACGCGCCCGTCATACCTGTGGGTGCGCGAGACTATCATGCTGCCGTCTGAAAAAAACGCGAGCAGGTTCTGCGTCTCGCGCGGCAGCTCCATCGCTCCGCCGATCGCGGTGAGCAACCGGTTTTCGTTTGCGAACAGG
>JAITBM010000021.1 GCA_031283565.1 Rickettsiales bacterium | reverse complement strand
GGCGACGGTCTGCGGGGGGACCCTCGCGCTCATGGACGGCGGAGTTCCCATGATCCGGCCAGTTGCTGGAATTGCGATGGGGCTTATCAAAGAGGGCGACGATTATGCGGTTCTAACCGATATTTTAGGCGACGAGGATCATCTCGGCGACATGGATTTCAAGGTTGCCGGGACTGATCGCGGGATCACTGCTCTTCAGATGGATATAAAAATCACGTCCATCACATTTGAAATTATGGAGCGGGCGCTGGTTCAGGCGCGAGACGGGCGCATGCACATACTTGGCAAAATCAGAACCGCCATTTCCGAGCCGCGCGGCACTTTGTCCGAATTCGCACCTCAGATCTATACAATGAAAATCGAGCCCGATAAAGTGCGCGAAGTCATCGGCAAGGGCGGGGTTGTCATTCAAGCTATTGTGCGCGAGACCGGAACCACTATCGATCTCGAGGACGATGGAACCGTCAAAATCCTGGCTGTTTCACAGGAGCAGGCCGACGAAGCCATCTCGCGGATAAAAGCCGTCGTCGCCGAGCCAGAAAATGGGCAGATCTATGAGGGCGTTGTGTCCGGGGTTAAAGATTTCGGTCTGTTCATCAAAATCATGGGCAATTTTGAATCCATGGTGCACATTTCCGAAATAACAGGAAAACGCATTGCTAAAATCGCAGATGCCGGATTCAAAGAGGGGGATAAAGTCTGGGTAAAATATCTTGGCAAAGACAATCGCGGCAAGACCCGCATGTCCATGAAAGGCATCGATCAGGCGACCGGTGCGGAAACTGTGCTGGCCGACAATACAAACAAATAAATAAATCTCCAACGCTTGGGAATCGGGGTTCAGGAGATTACGGTGGGCGGAGGAACATAGAAAATGGATATCAATTCGCTTATGTCTCAGGCTAGGAAAATGCAGGAGAATGTAGCCGTCGCGCAAAAGGCGCTTAGCGAAACTGTTTCGCGCGGAGGCGGCGGGCTCGCTATTGTCGAGATGAGCGGCAAGTATGATTTGCTGCGTCTTATTCTGGATCCGGAGCTGATGAAAGAGACGGCGGAAGATGCCGCCGCCATAATATCTGCCGCTTTCAAAGATGCCAAGGCAAAATGCGATGCCGAGATTGAACGCGTTATGGGCGCCGCGACTACTGAAATGATCTTGTAATGTGAATCGCCCGCTTTGCCGGGCGTTTATATTGTATGTACGGATTGCAGCAGTACACCGCCAGTGATACATTTTTTATTTACACCGCGGGATGGATATACGCGAAAAAAAACGACCTTCCGAAAGGAAAGCCGTTTACTATACTGCTGAAATTATTTCACGGCGGTTGTGGTAGCGTTTCGGTTTTGCTTCCATACAGATTCGCCAGTACCTTTCACACTCGGGCGGTTTTTGCCGTACGAAACGGTCTTTATACGTTTCGCATCTATGCCATCCTTGACCAAGACCTGTTTTGCGGCATTTGCGCGGCGCACACCCAGAGCAAGATTGTATTCCTGTGTTCCGCGTTCGTCGCAATTGCCTGCAATCTGGATCTTTTCATTGGCACGGTTCTTAAGGTACAGCGACTGTCCAAGCAGATTATCTTTCGCCTCGCCGCCTATTTCCGCAGAATCAAAGGCGAAGAAAACCTTCTGATTGTTTATATCAGCTGGTTCTGTTATCGTAGATGATCCGCCGCAGGCGCTTAGCGCGAGGGCAGCGCCCAGCATCGCGTAGGTTGATACTTTCATAATTTCCTCCCTTGATTTGGATTTATTTAGTATTCATGATAATAATACACTAGATTTCTTCAAAAATCAAGGAGTTTTCTTTATGGTGCGTCAAGAAAAAATTCTTAGATATCTCGCGCTTGCGGGAGTCGAATGGGAACTGCGCGAATCAGAGCAATCCGATGCCGCTGCGCCTGCTGATAGGGATGAAGATTTTGCGGGGCGTCTGGCGGCGGATCTTCGCGCGTGCAGGGATGGCGGATCCGTTCGGACCGCTTTACTGTCGGGAACGTCGGGGCGGGAGAGAGTATCTTTCGTGGCGCCAAAGGCTCCGCTATCCGGCGCGTCAATTATCGAAATCGCGCGGAAGAAAGCAAAGGGGGCGGATATTACTGCCGCAATATCGTCCTTTATTGAGCATCCGCTATCGATAGGCGCGAAAAACATGGTTCCGCCTGCGATTGGGGGCAGCGCGCTGCTTTGCATAACCGATATGCCGTCTGCAATCGACGATGCCTGCGGGCGCATTTTGTCCGGCCCCGATGGAGAACTGTTCGACAAAATGATTAGCGCGATTGGGCTTTCACGAACCCAAATTTCCATAACGCCGCTTGTCTTTTGGCGGCCCGCCGGAGGGCGCTCGCTTGCCGACGACGAGATTGCGGCATGCCGTCCATTTATAGAGAGAATCGCCGCCGACATGAGTTTCGCGCGAATTTTGACGCTTGGCGCGACCGCCGCCTTCGAGATCGGCGGACTATCTTTGCCGCGCGAGCATGGAAAAAGTTTCGAGCGATTCGGCGCCATCGGAACAGCCATTTACAAGCCCGATTTTATTATCGCCAACCCAACGGTAAAAAAAGACGTTTGGGAGGCGTTGCAAAGATTAGCGCCATTAGCTTAATCGACCTCTTTCCATCGCGGCGATCGCATTTTCCAGCATGATGCGGGCCGCTTCGGAATCCAAGTTCGCGCAACCCTCGGCCGCGAAACTTGTAAGACTCTCGTCGAACAGCAGCACGGGAACGCCGGCGTCAAGCGTAGCGGCGAAATTCCGCACTCTAGCGGAAGTCTCTGATTCGCTTCCGTCCAAATGTAGCGGCAATCCGACAACGATTCCGGCGACCCGCTCTTCGGCAACAATTCGCGCCCAATATATATCGCGTTGCGCGTCTGCGACGGGCCGCGCGAAGACGAATCTGCGGTCCGGGGTTGATACGGCTACGCCGATCCGCTTGTCGCCCCAGTCTATGCCGAGCAGGCGCCCGTTTTTAGGAAAATTGTTGAAATCATTGCTTGTCATTGCTATACTCTCGAATAATTATAGGATGAAAAATGGCATTTACAAAACAGGAACTGCAAAAATTCGCGCACCTTGTCCGCATAAGAGTATCGGATGATGAGCTGGAGTATATGCAGATAGGCGGTATACTGAACTGGCTGGACAAGCTTCAAAAAATCGATACAAGCGGGGTCTTGCCAATGCTGACTCCGGCCGATCATGAGCTGCCTCTGCGCGAAGACGTGGTCATGCCAGACTGTTCCCGTGAAGAATTGCTTGATAACTCGCCGGACAAAAATGCCGCGTCTCTGGGCTATTTTGCCGTGCCAAAGGTTATCGAAGAGACAAGCTGACATCGGAAAATGACAGAAATGACAGATCTTACAATAAAGGAATCTTTGGAAAAGCTTCGCGCGAAAGAAATCAGCGCCACGGAACTGACCAAAGCTTATATAGAGCGGATAAAAAAATTCGGCGGACGGTTGAACTGCTATATCACGCAGACGCCGGAGCGGGCGCGTGCGGATGCGTAAGAAGCGGATCGCCGGTACGCCGAAGGAGCGGCGCGGCCGCTTGAGGGGATTCCGATCGGAATGAAGGACTTATTTGCGGTAAAGGGAATCCGCATGACCGCAGCATCGAAAATGCTGGAAGATTTCATTCCGCCGTACGAGAGCGCGATTTCACAAAGACTGCAGGACGCGGGGACGGTGCTGCTAGGCAAGACGAATCTGGACGAATTTGCAATGGGAACATTCAGCATAACGTCGCATTTCGGCGCGCCGGTGTCGCCATACAAGACTGAGCGGCGACTCACCGCCGGAGGATCCAGCGGCGGCAGCGCGTCAGCCGTGGCGGCGGGCTTGGCGGCGGCGGCGACCGGCACGGATACGGGGGGATCGATAAGATTTCCATCGGCTATGACTGGTCTTGTGGGATTGAAGCCTACATACGGAGTTTGCAGCCGATACGGCTGCATAGCGTTCGCCAGCTCGCTGGATCATCCGGGGCCGATGGCGCGCACGGTCGACGACTGCGAATTATTGTTTCGCGCGATGATGGGCCATGACCCGCGCGAAGCTACCAGCTCGCCGCAAATGCCAAGCGAACAGATCCGCGCTGCGCGCTGCATTGGCGTGGTACAAGAATTTGAAAGCGTCGAGATTGCGCCGGATATGAAGCGATTGCGGGATCTGCGCCTGCGCGAGCTGGCTGATCGTGGCGCGAAAATTGTCGTGGTGTCTATACCGAACATATTGGATGCGCTCGCGGCCTACTATGTTATAGCTCCGGCCGAGGCGTCCAGCAATCTGGCAAGGTACGACGGAGTGCGATTCGGGCGCCGCGCAAAAGCGTCGGCCATGGGCGACATGTATGAATTAAGCCGCGCCGAAGGCTTTGGGACGGAAGTGCAAAGACGCATGATAATCGGTTCTGCGGTGCTGTCCAGCCAGTC
>JAITBM010000009.1 GCA_031283565.1 Rickettsiales bacterium | reverse complement strand
CTGATTTGCGGAAGCCCCGCGTTTACAATTTCCCCGTTTTCGATCCGGCCGAATATTTTTAGCGGCTCTTGTTCGGTTTTTTCTTCTTCGCCGTTTATGAAAGGCACCAGGTTGTCGATCATGTCCAGGCTTGGGACGCCCGGATAGCCGGCCCCCGATACCGCCTGCATGGTGGATACGATCATGCGCTGAATTTCATATCCCGCCCGCATCAGGGCCCAAAGCGGCGTCATATAGCTTTGAATCGAGCAGTTGGGCTTGACGGCGATAAAGCCCTTGTCCCATCCGCGCCGCGCCCGCTGCGCCGTAATGATGCCGCAGTGCTGCGGATTGATTTCCGCAATAAGCATCGGAACATCGCCTGTCCACCTGTGAGCCGAAGAATTCGATATTACGGGAATTCCGGCGGCGGCATATTGCTCTTCAAGGGCCCGGAGCGCGGATTTTTCAAGTTCGATGGCCGAAAAGACGAATGCGATGCCGGTAGCCTTGGCCGCCCCGACATCGCCCGCGTCGGCTACCGTCAAGCCAAGCGGCGCGTCTCGATGTAGCAATCGCCCGCGCGTCGCGTCCAGAAAAGTTTTGCCCGCGCTCGCCGCGCTCGCCGCTATGTGGCGCACTTCGAACCACGGATGGTTTGCAAGCAGGGCGATATACTGCTGCCCGACCATTCCCGTTGCGCCCAAAACCCCGACCGGTATTTTAGTCATGATTTATTTTTCCCATAATTCCGTGGGCATGCGCCCTATCGTTGTGAACCGCCTGGCAATGTTTATGCTGCGGATGACTATTTCCATGGACCGCCCGGCGGCGGATTCCTTTTTGATAAGGTCCAGGGCGCGGGGGTGAAGTATCCCGCCCGCCGCTCCGTCGAACAGCTCCGCGGTGTTCAGGAATTTGTAAAGCCCGGCGCCGGCGTTCTTTTTCGGATCGCTTTGATAAATCCCATCCACGTCTTTCCAGAAAGTGCAGGACTGCGCCGCGCTGGCGCTTGCCAGGTAAATCGCGCTGGTATCCGATCCGTTGCGCCCGAGGGTCGTTAATTCCCCGTTGACGCCAAGTCCCTGGAATCCGGCGACTACGGCAACGTCAAAGCTTTTAAGCGCCTCCATGACTGCCGATGGATCCGTGCGAACTATCTCTGCGTCCCCGAATCGGCCGTCGGTGCTGATTCCAGCCTCCATTCCGGAAAAGCTTTTCGCCTTTATTCCGTGCGAGACAAGATCCAGCGCCAAGGCTGGCGCGGCTATCGCTTCGCCCGTCATCAGCAGGCGGTCCAGCTCGCGCGGATCTGCGTTCTTCGGGGCCATGGCCAGCAGCGAATCTGTGGTCTTGCCCATCGCGGAAACCACGATGATCAGTTTTCCGGCGAGCTCGAGCTCGCTTTTGACGGCTTTTCTTATGGCGTGCGCGGAGCTTATGTCCCGAAAGACTCCGCCGCCGAATTTTGAAACGCGAATCCGCATGACAATTTCCTTGTTGCTTTTGATTGTATCACATAAAAAGCCGCTTGCAATTTTGATTTGAAATTCTATAATGCGGCCATTATGGCGAATGCTTACAGATCACATACATGCGGGGAATTGTCGGCGGCGGATGCCGGAAAACAGGTTCTGCTTTCTGGGTGGGTGCACAGGAAGCGCGACCACGGCGGGCTGCTGTTTGCGGATCTGCGCGACAATTACGGCATGACGCAGTGCGTGTTCGACCTTGCGGACAGCGGGCTTTCGGAAATGGAAAGGCTGCGCCCCGAATCGGTGATACGCGTTGGGGGCGAGGTTGTGAAGCGGGCCGGCGATCAGGTCAATGCGAAAATCCCGACCGGAGAGATAGAGGTAAAGGTAAGGACATTCGATGTTGTGGCCGCGGCATCCGCGCTGCCGCTGCAAGTATTCGGGGACGAGGATACGGCCGAGGATTTGCGGCTGAAATACAGGTATATAGATCTGCGGCGCGAATCGCTTCATCGGAATATATTGTGCCGCAACCGGATGATAAAATTCATGCGCGACAGGATGTGGGAAATGGGTTTTTCGGAATTTCAGACCCCGGTATTGACGGCCAGCTCGCCGGAAGGGGCGCGTGATTATCTTGTGCCGTCGCGCCTGCATCGCGGAATGTTCTATGCTCTGCCGCAGGCACCGCAGAAGTTCAAGCAGCTGCTGCAGATAGCGGGATTTGACAGGTATTTTCAAATAGCGCCTTGTTTCAGGGACGAGGATCTGCGCGCGGACAGGCTGATCGAATTTTATCAGCTGGATATGGAGATGTCGTTTGCGGAAGCGGCCGAGATACAGGCGATAGGAAATTCGCTGATTCCCGCGCTGATACGCGAATTCATGCCGGACGCAAAGCTTGCGCCCCAAATTCCGCACATATCGCATGCGGAATCGATGCTGAAATACGGCAGCGACAAGCCGGACCTTAGGAATCCGCTCGAGATTCGCGACGTGTCGGAAATATTTGACGGATCGGATTTCGGGGTATTTGCGACGGCCGTAAAGACGGGATCCGCCGTCAGGGCGGTGCCTGCGCCGAATACGGTGGCAAGGCCCCGCTCGTGGTTTGACAAAATGGGCGAATTCGCCGCCGGGCTTGGGCTTGCTGGACTGGGGTACATAGTATTTGAAAATGGCGGGGCCAAGGGGCCGGTTGCGAAGAAATTGGATGCCGTGCGAATCGGGCGGATAAAAGAAATATGCGGCCTGGCGGATGGCGATTCTGTATTTTTTGTTTGCGACAAGGATTTGCCGGCGGCCAAGGCGGCGGGGAAAATCCGGCAAAAACTTGGAGCGGATCTGAATTTGATAGATGAAAATGAAATGCGCCTTTGCTGGATAGAGGATTTTCCGTTTTATGAATTTAACGAAGAAACCGAAAGAATAGATTTCGGGCACAATCCATTTTCGCTGCCGAAAAGCGATTTTTCGGGCGATCCGTTGAAAATATTGGCCAACCAGTTCGACATGGTGCTGAACGGAGCCGAGATTTGCAGCGGCGGACTTCGCAATTATAATCCGGGGGTCATGATAAAAGCTTTCGAGATAGCCGGTTATTCCGAAGAAGATGTGAAGGCGAAGTTCGGCGGAATGTGGAGCGCATTCCAGTACGGCGTGCCTCCGCACGGTGGCTGCGCATTCGGCATAGACCGGATAGTGCAGATGATTTTGCGCGAGCCGAACCTGCGCGAAGTGGTGGCATTTCCGACGAACCAGAAAGGCCAGGATTTAATGCTGGGCGCCCCGCGTGAAGCCTCGGAGCAGCAGCTGCGCGAAACCCATATGAAAATACGGTAAGCGGAAAAAAGGGAGAGGGGAATGAAAAAGCAACCGAAATGGAAGAAATGGGCGCTGGGAACCCTGTTCGTGATGCTGGTCTTGGCGATAGAGTTTTTTCTGATATCTCCGTTTTTTCTCAAAGATGACAATATAGCGGCTGTTATTCAAAAAGACGCGCCGGAATCTGCCTGTGCGCGCGTGGTGTCGGTGCTGGAAACGCAGCTGAAAAAGATAGGGGACAGCGGCGAGGCCTCGGACTATCTGGAGCGGGCCAAGATATTGAACCGCCTGTCGCTTGAGGCATGCGGGGAAGAGGGGCGGAGCAA
>JAITBM010000081.1 GCA_031283565.1 Rickettsiales bacterium | reverse complement strand
CTTTATATTTATAGACATACATGTTTTGCCCGACATGCTCCAGTCCGCCGAGTGCAAAGAATTCCACCGCGCCGCCCCCCGCCTCCTTTCTTTTTTCGCCCCCTTCGCCGGCGGTATTTTTTCCAGCGCCTTTCGCGCCGCGTTTTCCGACGCCCTTGCCATTGTGTGCTTCGGGAGCCGAATTTTCGCTTTCATCCCGGCTCAGCCACGATATCGAATCGCCGCGGTCTTCGTCGCTGCCGCGCTGCGCCGCAAGCTGGTCCGCATTGCCGCGATTATTGCCAGAGCCTCGCCCGGCGGCCGGAGTTCCGCCGGCGCGCGGATTTGAGACCGCTTTGTCTTTTATTTTCACCATTTTTATTCATCCTTTTCTTCTGCCGGCTTTTAAGGTTCCGGGAAAACCTGAATTTCATTTTATATTTATTAATGCAATGTGTAGCACAAGTTTCGCACGATTACAAGCACAAAAGAAAGTCTAGCGGATCCAATGATAAAAAAGAGCAACATTATCCCAAAGCGCTATTGTGCAGTTTCATTGACGTCTGTCAAGCCGCAGGGCACGCCTTTGCTTATTTTATTACCATTGGTGCCAACGGGAAACTAGCAAGGCCATTTCTTGACTTGCCCATGATTTTGTGATTTAAATCCGACAGCTATGAATGTTTTGCTGCCGGGATACAAAGCCCGTTGTCAAGCGTCCGCAGGGACAATAAAGACTCCAACCTTGGTTGGAGAGCGCGAATAAATTGCATAAGCACGCAATTCTTGGCAAGTGCTTTGTATCTCCAATCACCTTTGCCGGCGGTCTTTAATACAGGCCGGTTAACAGCTGCCAGTATCCGGCTGCCAGAAAAAAGAAAAAGATTCGCGGCTATAATAAAGGATTTTGCCAAACATATCGGGGCAGACTTTAAGACAAGCGTTGATGAAAAAGGCGAAAAATACATAGAACTTTTCAAACAAAACTCGCGCTTGAGAATAACAAGCAGCAATTTGATCACGAATCCCGCAGCCGCAATTTGCCGCCATCCATTGTGTTTTGATCCGGCCCCTGGCGTCCCAAGCAGGTTGAGCCTGCGACGGCGTCTGTGTGTCGGACGCGCCAATTGCTCAGGACGAGCGGACAACGGCCGCACGAAAATTATCGGCGGCCTTAAAAGTCGGAACGCGGCGCGCGGGTATCGGCGCGGATTCGCCGGTCTTTGGATTTCGCCCCATTCTTTGGGGCTTTGACTTTATGCCGAATGTTCCGAAATTTTTTATTTTCACGGGCTCTCCGCGCCGAAGCGATTCTGTTATCTCGCCAAAAATGATGTCCACAATGTGCCCGGAAGCCGCCATTCCAAAGCCCAGCTTATGTATTTCTTTGGCAAAATCCAACCGCGTGACCGTCATTTTATGCGATTTCCTCAGATCCGAATCAACGCCGCGCCCCATGTCAGGCCGCTTCCGAAAGCCGGATATATCGCTAGGTCTCCGCGTTTCATCTTGCCGCCGCTAATCGCGGCGCCCATGGCCAGAAGCCCCGATGCCGCGGAGGTGTTCGCGTGCTGCCCAACCGTCGCTATCAGCCTGTCGCCATCGATTCCGAGTCGTTCGGCCGCGCTTTGCATTATTCTTATGTTTGCCTGGTGCGGAACCACCCAGTCTATGTCGCCCGCGCCCAAGCCGTTGCGCTTTAGCAATTCGGCCGCCGCTTCCGGCATGCAGACCACTGCTTTTTTATACAGCTCGGGTCCGTTCATGCGGATTTTTCCATCCCCTGTGGCGCACAAAATATCTGCAAATTTTCCGTCCGCGAAAACCGCAGTGTCAAGTATGCCGCCGCCAGATTCCACGCAAGCCTCGAAAATCATCGCGCCGGCCCCGTCGCCGAACAATACGGCGGTGTTACGGTCGCCGAGGTCGACCATTTTCGACAATTTTTCCGCCCCTATGACCATTATCCGCCTGTGCATTTCTGCCTCAAAAAAAGCCCGGGCGGCATGCAGCGCATAGATCGCGCCAGTGCAGGCGCCCCTTACATCGAACGCGGCGACCGAAGGCGGGCAGCCGAGCCGCCCGTGCGTCATGGCCGCCACCGATGGAAATTGCAACTCGGCAGTGCAATTGGCGCAGATTATCATATCCAGATCGCCCGGCTCAAGGCGCGAGTTTTCAAGCGCTTCAAGCGCCGCGGCGAGCGCCATGTCGGCGACGGCTTCATCATGGCGCGCCCAATGCCTCTGCTTGATCCCGGTGCGCGTCGAGATCCACTCGTCGGAAGTATCCATGACGCGCGAAAGCTCGTCGTTAGAGACGACGCGTTCGGGCAGATAAATCCCGTATCCGGCGAGCTTGTTTCCCATCGCTTATTTCCTCCTTGACGGCTTTTCCGGCTTGCGAGAGATTTTTATCTCTGCATCCGGCAGCAGAAAGTCCATAACCGACCAGCCGAGCGCGACCGCGCACAACCAGAAGGTCGCCGCGACAGTCCCAACAACCGCGACGGCGCGGATGGCCTGGGCGTTCTTGCCGGGCTTGACTACCGATACCGCGAGCGCCGCGATTCCGAAGACCACCCACAGCCATGCGCTGCTGAAATTAAGATCCATTTGATTCTCCTTTTTAATGTTCTTTTCGGATTATAATAGATTTCAAAACAATTTGCAATAGGCTTGTTTAAGGCTTCGGGACAACGACGCCGCATTCCGGCAAATTAAAAACCTTGAGTTTCGCAGACAAAAAAGTTATGAAGCCAATCATTGTTTCGGCGTTGTTCGGGGAAGCAATCCACCCGATTGATATTCATATGCAAAAGCAGCGCGTCATCGCCTGTATTATCTGTTTTACGATTCGTTGAAGGGAACAAAAATAAATGACTTGACCTAATTCTCTATGTATGAATCGCTGCTGAAACTAAACCAAGAACTTATTTCAGTCAAATACTTTTCCGCTAGTATCGGCGCATTCATTGACAATCTGGATCGTCAGTAAAAGCAAAAAACTAAGAAAAAAGCATCGATGCCAATCCTGCTGTTCAAATCGCCGGTAATGCAGCAGCCGAATTTGATCTCAGCTTCTTTGATCATCGCGTCTATCGCGTTGTTTCTAGCCGCGCTATCTCCCGCACATGATCCTTGTTCCCGAAGATATCTATCCCGATAGCCTATGCTCAGCAATGACTCGTATTTTGGCGCAATAAACCGCTGAAACTCCGTAAACGCGTATTCCGAGCCCTTCGGCAGCGGAGACAAGCCGAATATGTACGCCTCCGTCATTGTCGCAAAATGCTCTTGCTGCTCCTCTGTCAGCATCGTCTGCCCCTCGCCGACTCCAAGCATCTCAAACAGCGGATCAAATACCGCGCGCGCCCTGTCGTTCACCAGGCGCCCGTCGTGCGTGATATCAAAAACTTGCTCCAGCCAGAAGTGCGCGAATTCATGCGGAAGAGTCCCGCTGTTCGTGCTTTTCCCCAATACTATCGTTTCAAGCTCCGGGTCATAGTATCCGTTTGTCGCAGATTGGTAAAATAGCATCCGGCGCTTGACCTCCTGTATGTTTGTATCCTGCGCCTCTATCAAGCCCGCGTCGAACACGATCGCGCCGTCGGGCGTTTTCACGCCCTTGATGTCATTGTCCTGCGCCCAGTTGATTATAAAGTTTCGCGCCTCTGAATTGTCGTACGCGTCCGCCGAGTTCACTATTTCTTGAGGCGCGAACGCAGAGCCAATCTCCTCTTCGGACATGCCTTCGAAAATCCCGTTGTCATCTTCGAGGGCGGCTTCTATTATCGACGGCAGAACGTCCTCTATCGGCGTCAAATCGCTGATCTTTGCCCGAAACACATAATCGCCATAGTTGCGGACCATGTCGTCGTCGTCCGCAAACATCGCAAGATCCACGCTGGCCATCGGATTGTTCACAGCCGCCCGGCGGTACACGTAATCAGGATCGCCAGTAAAATCTTTGACATCCTTCGGATTATCTGTTATATTATCACCAGATAAGCCCCATGGTGCATCAATTGTGCTATATGGGGCTTGTTTATTAGCGTAAATCTCATAAAGATAGCTTCTATTTGGGTTTATATCGTTCTTTAATTTATCTGTTATCAAAATAACATCAAATACATCGTTGCCGATTTTAATTTGACTGCCGAATGTTAAAAACTTTGCAATTTCCTCTATTTTGTAAGCAATCCTGGTTTTATCTCGGTTATGCGCTGCGTCAACTTCGGATTCGTCCGTCTGCACTGAATTTTGGATGACTGATTTTATATTTTGTAAAGACGCTATTACCGGCGTAAGTTGCTTTCCTTTTTTATTAGCCGCTTTGTCCGCTATATGCGCCGCTTCCGGTTCT
>JAITBM010000072.1 GCA_031283565.1 Rickettsiales bacterium | reverse complement strand
TGCGTGGTTTTGTTGATTGAGCAAAACCCTAAGTGATTCCGGGGGGATGCCTTGCGACAGACGATCCGCCAGCGGGGTATCCACCGTAATTATTTCCGCGATAACCGTCCTGCCGTAGTAACCGGTCCCTGAGCAACGATCACAGCCTGAACCCCCGCAGCCGGCGCAGAGGGTACGGACAAGCCGCTGGGCTATCACGGCACGACGAACCGCCGCGACACGGGCGGAAGGGCTATTCATAGCTTGAAGCCGGTCAATCGCCGCCGCCGCGGTATGCGGGCGCCTGGAATATTTGAACGAATAGGAATTTATAAAGCCGGCTTCGCGCGCCGCGGCGCAGGTCATTTCAAAATCCGAATCGGTTTCGCCCGGAAAGCCCACTATAAAATCCGAGCTGATTTGAATGTCGGACCGCGCCGCCCGAAGCCGCGCGATTATGCCCATGTATTCCCCAATGCCGTACGGGCGCCCCATCGCCCTCAAAATTTCCGGGCTTCCCGATTGCAGGGGCAGGTTCAAAAACGGCAGCAGCTTGGGCTCGCTTCCATGAAGCGCTATCAGATCGTCCGTCATTTCGCCCGGATGGGACGACGCGTATCTGATTCTTTTCACGCCATCCAGCTTGGCCGTCTCGCGGATCAGATCTGCCAGGCGCCCGCCCGCATACCCGTTCACATTCTGCCCCAGAAAGCAGATTTCCACAGCACCAAGCCCCGCGGCCCGCGCCGCATCAGACATTACATCCGCAAACGGGCGCGACAATTCCGGCCCGCGGGTAAAAGGAACTATGCAATACGAGCAGCAATGGCCGCACCCCTCTTGTATCGGAATGTGCGCGATCGGGCCGGCCTCCGCCATGGGAACCATTTCATCGAACTTTTCCAACCCAGACAAATCCACGCACAAATGCCTGGCGTCGGGATTTTCAAGGACCAAAGGAAGCTTGTGATATGACTGCGGCCCAAGAACGAAATTCAATTCGGGAATTCTTTTGAATGCATCCGCGCCCGATTCGCGGGCCGCGCAGCCGACTATGCCGAACAGGGCCGACGGCTTTTTCGCATCGCGGATCCGCCCCAGCGCGGAAAAAACCTTGTTTGTCGCCTTTTCCCGCACGCTGCAAGTATTCAGAATTATTATGTCGGCGTCCGCGACCGATTCGGCGCGGCCAAGGCCCATGGCCCCGAGCATGCCGGAAATCCTCTGCCCGTCATACACGTTCATCTGGCAGCCGAAAGTCTGCAAAAAAAACTTTTTTCCGCCCATAAAGCCGTCAAAGCCCGAGCGCCAGGCGGTATATTTTGGTCAGCTCGTCCGTTTCGGAAAGCTCGTCCGGATCCATTTTGCGAAGACGCACCATCTGGCGGATATATTTCGGATCAAAGCCCGCGGACTTGGCCTCGGCGAAGATCTCTTTCAGGTCCGCCGCGAGGGCCGCGGCCTCTTCGTTCACTTTTTCTATGCGCTCGATTACGGCGATCAGCTGGCGGTTGTCTATTGCGCCGTGATTTTCTTGCTTCATGTCTTTGACTCCTTTCCTTCGTTATGATAATATGGCCTAATCATACCATCAAAAAAAAGGAAATCAATAATGCGACTTACAAAAATAACGACCTCTGTCGGGCCGACGTGCGAATCTGTGGAAAATATCCGCGAGCTTTACCAGGCCGGGACAAACGTGATGCGGCTTAATTTCTCGCACGATACGGGCGACGCGCAGGGCGTCAAGATCGACCGCGCGAGGATGCCGGGGCATCCGATTGCGGTGCTTGCGGACTTGCAGGGGCCCAAGCACCGCATCGGAGATTTTTCGGACACCTCGAAATGGGAAAACGGGCTTGCCGCGCTAGTCCCGGGGGACAAGTTCATAGTCGACAATAATCCGGCGCGGGGCGACAACACGCGCGTCTATCTGCCGGAAGACGAAGTTCGCGCCGCGCTCAAATCCGGGGACAAGATTCTGCTCAACGACGGCAAGCAGGAGCTAAAAGTCACGGCGGCCTCGCCGGAACGCGTCGAAACCGTGGTAGTCCGCGGCGGCGAAATAAAAGGACGGCGCGGATTCAACCTGCCGGACACGGAGATCGATTCCAGCGTCCTTACCGACAAGGACCGCGCCGACCTGGAATACGCGCTCACCAAAAGCATAGACTATGTCGCGCTCTCGTTCGTGCAAAGGCCCGAAGACGTGACAGAGGCGCGCGAATTCATATCGGCCCGCACGGACAGGCCGATTAAAATCGTGGTCAAATTGGAGCGCCCGCAGGCCGTCGCGAAACTCGACGAAATCATAAAGCTGGCGGACGCGGTGATGATCGCGCGCGGCGATCTGGCCGTCGAAGTGCCGTTCGCCGCGGTTCCATCCATCGCCCGCAAAACGATACGGCTTTGCCGCGCGGCGCACAAGCCGGTCATTGTCGCCACGCAAATGCTGTCCAGCATGGAGCACGGCGAATTCCCGACCCGCGCGGAAGTGTCGGACGTCGCGTCGGCCGCATACCTTCATGCCGATTCAACCATGACATCCGAAGAGACAAGCGTGGGAGATCATCCGATTCTGACGACCAGGACCATGGCCGACATTCTCGAATACGCCGATATGGACGACGCGGGCCATGCCGAATACGCGCCCGTCGCGGGGGACGAGGCGGAAAAGAAAATAATCGCCGATGCGGACATGGCCAAGGCGAACGCCATCGTCGTGTTCACTGAAACGGGCGACGAGGCCCGCGCCCTGGCCAGCAACAACACGCGTTTTCCGATAATCGCCGTAACAAAAGAACCGATTTGCGCGAACCAGCTATGCCTGTCCCGCGCGGTCTTTCCGATATGCGATGAAAAAATTTTCGATTCGCGCGATGCCGCGGCCGCGGCCCGGCATTTCGCAATCGGCGGCCCGGTGGCTGTCGCCGGACCCGACGGGATAAAAATCGCATGACGCGCGGCTTTCCGCCGCCCAGCAATTCGACCGCGCGATCCAGCCAGGAAAGGCAGCACTGCGAAGCAGCAACAAATAAGATAAACGGCTTTCTTTTAGAAAGCCGCCATCCCTATGCGTATCGCGGGTCCCGCATACACTTTTTTACAGCTAAACGAGAAAAAGTCAGATTTTTGCATAGCAATTTGGCAAAAATCTGATTTTTTCCTGCAAAACGGCAAGACACGGCAAAGATGCCGCCGCCAAAAAAACTATCTGTGAATTTATCGATATTTGCAATCGAAACGTTCTTATAATCAATGGCGGCGGCCCGTCATTCCCGCACGGAGCAGCTGCCGGTTCCTTTCGAATCGCTGTATGGAAATGAGAAATTGGTTATCGTTCCCCATTCCTTTTTGCCAGCCGGACACGAGTCTTCGACAGTTCCCAGCTCTTTGTATCCGCCCGGGCAGGCTTCGCCGGATTTGACTGCCACATAACCGGACGCGGTGCACCTGAGCGTGGCGGACGCGGCGGCAGGCCATAGGAAAAATAATGCAGATATTTTCTTCATATCATCCGCCGCAAGCTTTCAGGCAATCATTGCCGCAATTGAAGTTTTGGCCGCCGTAATATGTTTCTCCCATATAGGTCCATACGCCGCCGAATCCGCACCAGCAGGCGTTGCCCCCCTCGTCCGACGAACATGGCCGCAGGTAAGAATGGCAGCAGCGGGCATTGACGGACACGCAGACTTTGGCGGTCGCGGCCTGCGCCTGCGCCGAAAAAATTATCGCGGCGGCCGCGGCAAAGATTGTTTTCATGATTTTCCCTTTTGGTTGGGCGGACGGCGGGGAAATAGTTCGATCCCTCGCCGCCAGCGTAAAAACCGCCAAAAGGCGGTCGGGGAGTTCAATAAATCATGTCTAAGAATGACCCCGCAGGTCTTTGTTCGCCTTAGCTTGTGCTACGACGCAACTGTTTTATAATCGCGGCTCCCCGACCATACGGGGGCCCGTGGCAATAAAAAAGACGCTCGGCGTCCGCTTTTTGCCTTGCAGATCACAATGCCTAAATTTCACAGCATCGCCTAGACTATGGACTTATTGAAGGTCCTGAACGCACATCCCTGCGGCTCGGCTTGATTATCTCATACCAAAGAAAATAAATCAAGGATTTTTTATTCATGTGCGGCGCCGGCATTCCAGCGCCGCATCACAGCACGAAATTTATCATGCGGCCCGGAACATGAATCACTTTCTTCACCGGCGCAGTTATGTATTTTTCTACCGACCGGCGGGCCAGCTCTTCTGCGCGGTCCTTGGATTCATTGACTTCGACGATAATTTCGGACCGGCGGCGGCCGTTCACCGATACCGCCACCGCCACGTTGGATCGCATCAGCTTGCTTTCGTCCGCAATAGGAAACGGCGCGAAAACAAGCAAATCATCGCGCCCGATTTTCTCCCACAATTCCTCGGCCAAATGGGGCGCGAAAGGATCCAGCGCATGAAGCAGCGTCTCGTAGCAGGCCCGCGGCATTTTATTGCTTCCGAAAGCGTTCAGATATTCCATCATCGCCGCTATCGCGGTGTTGAACTGCATATTTTCTATTCTTTCCGCAACGTCTTTCGCAAGCTGATTCCGCAGCCTTTCATGCTCGGCGCTTTCCGAATCGCCCAGATTGTCCGCCAAAGCCTCCGCCCGCTTCAAAAACCTCTGCACCCCCGTCAGGGCATCTTCGGACCAATTGGCGTTGTTTTCCCACGGCGCAAGAAATAAAATCGCCATGCGGCATGCGTCGGCTCCGGCGCGCGCCACAACGTCCGAGCTGCCCGCCACATTGCCGAGCGATTTTGACATTTTGCGCCCGTCGGCCGCCATGATCAGGCCGTTGCTGGTGCGCTTCGCATACGGCTCGGGCGTGGGCGCCAAACCCAGATCGAAAAGGGCCTTGTACCAAAAGCGCGAATAAATCAAATGCCGCGTCGTATGCTCCATGCCCCCGTTGTAATGATCTACCGGCATCCATTTCCTCAATTTGCCGCTTTCGCAGAATTCATCGCCGTTATGCGGATCGAGATACCGCATGAAGTACCAGCTGCTGCCGGCCCACTGCGGCATGGTGTCGGTCTCGCGCATCGCATCGCCCCCGCACTTCGGGCACCTTGCTTTGACCCAATCGGCCGCGCGCGCAAGCGGCGATTCGCCGTCCTCCGTCGGACTGTAATCCTTGATATAAGGCTGCAGCACCGGCAGTTCCGAATCGGGCACCGGCTGCCAGCCGCATTTTTCGCAATAGACCAATGGGATCGGCTCGCCCCAGTACATCTGGCGCGAAAACCCCCAGTCCTCCAATTTATACCGCGTCGCGGGCCGCGCGAATCTTGCGCCTATTTCCAGCGCCTTTTTCATAGCCTCAGCCGTATCCAGCCCGTCGAGCGGCCCCGAATTCACATGCGGGCCGTCGCCTTCGAACGGCTCGCCCGCGCCATCTACAACCGGAATGATCTTCTGGCCGAATTTTTTCGCAAAGTCAAAATCCCGCCGGTCATGCGCGGGCACCGCCATGATCGCGCCGGACCCGTAATTCGCCAAAACATAGTCCGCGACAAACACCGGCATTTTTTCGCCACTGAACGGATTTTCAGCACACAATCCGTCCAATATGACGCCGGTTTTTTCCCGTCCCGAATCAGAGCGCTCGAACTTGCCTTTCGCGACCGCCCCGGCAATGTACGCCTCTACTTCATCCTTGTTTTTCAAGGACCCGAGCAATTTGCCCGCCAAAACGCGCTCGGGCGCCAGGACCAGGAAAGTCGCGCCGAACACGGTATCCGGCCTGGTGGTGAAAACGGTCAGGACCTCGCCGCCGATTTTGAAGTCTATTTCCGCGCCGCGGGAGCGCCCTATCCAGTTTATCTGCTGGCTTTTCACCCGTTCCGGATAATCCACCAGGTCAAGATCGTCTACAAGCCTGTCGGCGTACTTGGTTATGCGCAGATTCCACTGCTCTTTCATTTTCTGCTCTATCGGCCCCTTGCATCGCTCGCAGCGCCCGTCTTCCAGCTCTTCGTTGGTAAAGGTGGTCTTGCAGTTCGGGCACCAGTTCATTGGCCTGCGCGCCTTGTAAGCAAGGCCGGCTTTGAAAAATCTTATGAACTGCCACTGGGTCCATTTCACGAATTCCGGATCGGAAGTCGCTATTATCGAATCTGGATTTATCGACAGACCCATCACGGAAACATCCGTTAGAAACTGATTTATGGACTCCTTTACGGAAACGGAGGGGTGAAGCCCGCGCTTTACGGCATACCGCTCCGCCGAAATGCCCATGGAATCGAATCCGATCGGATACAGAACATCGAATCCCTTTTTCCGCCAGTACCGCGCCATGACGTCCATGCCCGTATAGGGCAGCATGTGGCCGACATGCAGCCCCGCGCCGGACGGATACGGGAATTCTATCAGGTTGTAATACTTGGGCCCCTCGTTTTTAGGAACAAAGCATTTTTCCCGCGCCCATCTTTTTTGCCATTTTTGCTCGCGCGCTTTTATCTTGTCCATATCGCCGCCTTTTTTTTGCAATTATATCATTGCGGAAAAGGCATAGCAAATCAGAAAGCCCCGGACATTGGACATTGCACATGAAAAGGCCAGGTGGTATAATCGGGGCGGGCCGCCGGAAACCCGGCGGGATAAAAAGCGACGAGATGCTGGGAATAAGCGGAGCGGAATTTTTGGTGATACTGATAGTCGCGATGGCGATCGTGCCTGCGAAGCATTGGCCGGCCGCCGCCAGAATGCTGGCGCGGGCGCTGCGCTGGGGGCGCAACGCGATAGCCCGCCTGCAGGACGGAATAGACAATCTGGAAAACGAGATGGCAAAGCAGGCTCCGGTCGATTCCCTGTCCCAAAGAACCATGGACGATTTGACGGAAACATTTTCTAGTCCTTTGAAATCAAGGACCAGAGCGGGAAACAGCGCAAAGCCGGGCAGGCGGGGCGGCAGCGAATGAAAATGACCATTGCCGGACATTTCAGGGAATTGAGGAGGCGGATAATCTGGTGCCTGCTGGCGTTCGCGGCGGCCTTTTTCGCGGGGCTCAGCGCGGCGCCGCTCATGAGGGATTTTCTTAGCGCCCCCCTGCTCGACGCGATGGGCGAAAACGCCATGATAATGACGGGCGTGGCGGACGGCCTGTCGGTGGAGTTTTCCATGGCGGGACTGTTCGCGATGTGCGCGGCGATTCCGTTTTTTTTGCAGCAGCTTTGGGCCTATGCGGCGCCCGCGCTGAAACAAAAAGAAAAGAAAATCGCGATCGGCATTATCCTGGCGTCGCCCCTGCTGTTCTGCGCGGGGGCGGCATTCGCCTATTTTGTCCTGCTGCCGGCAATGTTCAAGTTTTTCATATCGATAAGCGCGGGGGCGGCACTGACGCCGGACATGAAAAATTATCTGGAATTTTCCGTCGGCATGATGAAGGCGTTCGGAATGTCGTTCCAGCTGCCGCTGGCGCTTGTGATGCTGAACCGGGCGGGAGCAATGCCGAAGAAGCGGATATTGTCGGCGGCGCGGTATGCGACGGTCGGGATATTCGTATTTGCCGCCGCGATCACTCCGCCGGACATCGTTTCGCAAATAGCGCTTGCAGCCCCGCTCTGGCTTTTGTTCGCCATGTCGCTTTTATTTTTGAAGTAGGCCTTGTGTGCACATGCCGCGCATATATGATATAATTATGAAAATGAAAAAAATCCTGTTGCTGTTTTGCGGGCTTGCCGCGGCGTGCGATCTGCGGCAAAAGATCGTGGACTTTCCCGAATCCATAGGGGATTTCATCGCGATGCGATATCCGGCGCTTTTGGCAAAGCCGGACACGGAGATTTACGAATACGCATCGGTTCTGGATTACGGCACGCCGCCGGAATCCGACGCGAAGCTGTACGGCGCCACGCCGAATCAGGGGGCCGGAAGCATCGGCGACTACATGCTCTACGCGGACAGCGGGGATTACGTCATGGCGAAGCAATCCGCAATCCAGACTATTTCGGACGTATCGAAAGACTATGGCATGCTGATAATCGAAGAGAAAAAGGCGTTCCGCCTGGACGCCATGGAAATCAAGGTCGACAAAGGGGACACCGCATATTCGATCGCGAAAAAATACAGCATGCCCGTCGAAAGGCTGGCCCTGCTGAACGGGCTGGCCGCGCCGTATCCGATAAAAATCGGCCAGACGCTGAAAGTCGAAAATGCAGAAATAATAACGACGAAAACCGAAATCACAAAGTCGGGAATGGATGGGGCGAAACAGGCCGCGCCTGTGGTGAAATCCTTTGTGAAACTGCCCGCCCTGCCCGCCCGCGCGGGGGGCAAGTTCGCATGGCCCGTAAAGGGCGGCGTGATTTCCGACTATGGCCCTAAGAAAAACGGCCTCAGCAACGACGGAATAAACATATCGGCAAATCTTGGGGCGACAGTATCGGCGGCCGAAAGCGGAATCGTGGCCTATGCCGGAAACGAGCTGAAAGGGCTGGGCAACCTGCTGATATTGCAGCATTCCGGGGGCTGGATGACAGTGTACGCGCATTTGGATTCGTTCGTGGTGAAGCGCGGAGACAGGGTGCCGCTCGGCGGCAAAATAGGCACAGTTGGAAAAACCGGCAAGGTAAGCGAGCCGCAGCTGCACTTTGAAATCCGCAAAGGCTCCAAGGCATACGATCCTAAAAAAGAGCTGAAATAGGCACGGGAATGCGGCGCCGCCTAAAAAACGCGCGAATGAAAAAGGCTTCGCTTCAAATCCGCCAGCATAATTTAGGCAGCATGGGCGAAGTATTGTAGAACGCGGGTCGTTTTGCCGGGCGCCTTGCGCGCAGCCGGCTTGGATTGCGCGGTCGCTGTAATTTTGCATATCTCGAATGTTACCTACGCTTTTTTGGCAGCTAAATGTGAATAAAAGCCAGATTTTTTTGCCTTGCAAATCAGCCAGGGGCGATACTAGATATCCATTGCTGTAAAAAGTGTCAACGAAATTCTAAACATTCACATCAGAGCTAATCCACCCATCTGTAAATTGCGGAGGCGCCGATCGGCGTTTCGGTGTTGTCAGCCGTGATCCCCGAAATAGTCGGGCCTGCAATCCAGTCCACCGCACCGTCGTTGTCGGAAAGCGATATAGATAGCGTTGGTTTGGCGTGGCACGAAATTGACACGCTGAACTGCCAGTTGCAGCCATAAACGGAATTCTCTTTACTGACGCGTTTCTCGCCTACATTGAATGGATATTTGACGGATAAAAAAAGCCTGGATGTGCTTTCATGTGGCAAATCAGCATGCCCGTAATACAGAACCTTGTCGGTCAGCAGAATCAGCGATCCCAATCTGTATTCGGCGTACCTGTTGTTCGATTCAACACGGTAAATCCCGGGCGGCACCGAACCCGCTTTTTTGATCTCGTAGTCTCCGACGCCGCCGGTATAGCTGGAAATCAGCTGCCAATGCCCCGAAGTGCTGCTAGAACCGAGGCATGCGGTGGCAGCGCTGAGGCTGGTGGCCGGAACATTATAAGTGCAATTCGGAATGCTTATGGTCGGCGGCAATGGCAGCGGGGTAGTCGCTTCCCAAACAATCGCTC